>CAIWUU010000059.1 GCA_903915955.1 uncultured Chlorobiaceae bacterium
CACCTTCGAGCAACGCATCAGCTCGAGCAATGGAAGGGGTAACACGGAGGGCACTCTGCGACTCTACTCTATTGACAAGAGCTTTGGTCAGTTCCGCCCGAAACGGGGCAATACCAGCGCCTGAACGATCCTCAAAAACAGGAATTGCAATGGTTTTGAGGTTAACAGGAAGTGACGCACCATGAAAACTGTAACAACCCTGAAGCAGAGCCAGAACAAGCAAAATAAGTAAGGATGCGCCAGCTTTACGCATGACAATCCCCGGATTAATAGGTTCGACGGTCAATTCTGTTCAACAGTTTACGGAAGGGATAGGTCAGAAGCAATCCTTTTTTTCTAAGGCCACTCAACGCTGAAAGGTAAATACCAGTTTTAGAGTCGCTCCAATTCGAGGCCAGTTTCACTGCAAGCCGTGCAGCAACCGAGGGCGGCTGGGCAAAAATATCAAGAATCGTATTGAACGTGGCTAACTGATGTGACAGTTCGGGCGTTGGATTTTCTGCACTGACCATGCCGGTACGTACCAGACCTGGATGCAGCAACATGACGGAGATGCCTGTATGCCTGTACTCAGCAGCAACAGCATAGGTAAACCTGGCAATAGCCGCCTTGGTAGAGCCATAGGCGCTGATCCAGGGGGTATTTGAGTCTCTGTCGGTACCAGAACCAGCCATATTGATGACTTTTCCTTTTATGTTTTTCCTGATAAAATAGCTGATTGCCACACGGCAACCGTTGTAAGTCCCTTTAATGTTAGTATCAATGACCTTTCCCCACTCATCAGGATCACTATCGGTAATACTTCTGAAGGAATCAGAAATCCCGGCATTATTGATAAAGCAGTCAACTGTTCCGAATCGCGCGGCGGCAACGGCAAAGAGCCTCTCCACATCAGCAATGGAAA
This sequence comes from uncultured Chlorobiaceae bacterium, assembly GCA_903915955.1. Taxonomy (GTDB): domain Bacteria; phylum Bacteroidota; class Chlorobiia; order Chlorobiales; family Chlorobiaceae; genus Chlorobium. The sequence goes on from CAIWUU010000059.1 coordinate 905, forward strand.
TGACGTTGCAGAGACAGCCATGAACGGTACCAGACGGAAATTCCGCAACTGCTGCCTCAATATTGGCATTCGAGGAGGATGTTATAACCACTTTCGCACCTTCTCTGACAAACTCATGTGCTATAGCTTTACCAATCCCCCTGGTAGATCCAGTAATGATGGCAACCTTGTGATCAAGCTTACCCATGAAAAACTACTTTTTCCCCTTGGCACCCTCAACCATTGCCTGAAGTTCAGGTCGACCAACGGCATAAGTCTCAAGCAGAATCCCCTGCTCAATTGCCTCCCAAGCCTGACGGATACTGGCTGCCCCAGCTTTTGGGCCCATAGGATGACCAAAAACACCCCGACCTGGCACAAAGCCAAAATCAACACTACCGACCTTGCGGTACACACCTTCGAGCGTCAGCGCCGAATCGCTTCCTCCCGGCACCGGAAGTGAACGCCGGATATGTCCGAAATCCTGCAGACACTCCTGTATATTCTCTTTGACCTCATCTTCCGGAGTCATCATTCTACTGCCAAATCCAGGCATGATGATGGAGTCAAGCCCGGCAAGGCGTTGCAGTTTGGTCATGACTCTTGAGTGAACGCCATATTTTTCCATCCGGCTGAAAGCAGCAATAAAAGGAAAATGACCGATAAGGGGTACTTTCGTATGTTTTGCCAACATCCTGACAGCGCTGAGACCAACCGGAAGAGCATTAATAAGCAGCGCGTTAGCCCCGTTGCTGACGGCAATATCGTGCTGCTCAATCAGCCGATCAACCTCATCGGTCACATTGGCAAGATAAATTTTTGGTTCTCCGGTCTCCCGTTCTGCGCTCATTCTGGCATTTCCTAAAGCATAAGAGCGTCCAACAAGAGTTGACCAGTCAACATCTGCCAGCATCTCATCATCTTTGGCAATATCAAGACCACCAAGCCAGCTTTGGCGTGCAATTTCTGCAAAATCATCAGGACTGAGACCGATATTGGGTTTCACCACGCCAAAAAAAATGGGGCGATTATAAGCCTTCAGAATATCACGGATACCATCAATACCAAATTTCGGGCCATCAAAAGCAAGAAGATAAGACTCCGGAAAACCGATATCAAGCAATTTGACCACTGGCACTCCCGGAGTAAAAAATGCTCCTTCGCCACAGACTGCGGAGAGAAGATTCGGAATTTTTGTCCCGAAATTACCATAAGGATGCGCAATCGTGACACGGCAAGCGTGAATGGGACCGCTTGTGGCATGATTAATGGGATAAGTCAGCTCCTGAAGCTCCCCCTCTATCGTCAGATTGATAACTTTCGCCGCATACTTTGGCCGAAAGTCTTCATCATGACCAACACGTTTCCACTGTGCCGTAGATTGTTCACTGCAGAAATGGGCAAGGGCTATTTCGATGTCTCCCACACACTCCAGGTAGTAATCAAGCGTCAGGTAGTCTGCCATGTCAAGCTGCTCCCTTGAGGCAAAAAAACCTTTAATATCCTCTCTGTTCATAGAAAAACACTATACTCCCCTGTCTGCTGTCCTGCCACAAGTTGCTCAAGGGTATTTTATTAATAAAACGAACTCTAATATATATACGACTGCGGCAGACAATCCATGCTGCCATGGCATCGCCCTCTCTTAAAACCTTATCCTTCTGCCTTGATGGAATTGAAATAGTCAAAAGCCTGTTGTGGATCAAGGTGCTCATGCACAACCTTGTTGACCGCTTTCATCATGGCAAGCGGGAAATCACTCTGAAAAATATTCCGCCCCATATCAACTCCCGAAGCCCCTTCATTAATGGCTTTCCATGACATCGTCAGCGCCTCAAGTTCAGGAAGTTTTTTGCCTCCAGCCATGACAATCGGCACAGGGCATGAAGCTGTAATTGTATCGAAATCTTCCGGAACATAATAGGTTTTAACAATCTGTGCTCCAAGCTCGGCAGCCATCCGGCATGCAAGCCTGAAATATTTGGCATCGCGCACCATATCCTTGCCAACTGCGGTAACTGCCATGGTAGGAATACCATAACGAAGACCCATATCAACAAGTCTGGTCATGTTATGAATGGAACGGGTCTCATATTCGCCACCAACAAAGATCTGGAGAGTTATGGCTGCTACATTCATTCGAATGGCATCTTCAATATCAACCGCGAGCTCTTCATCAGAGAGCTCCTTGAGAATACTTGGGCCACCGCTGCAGCGCATCACAACTGCCTTGGTAAGAGTTGGAGGAACCGTCGTACGCAAAATACCACGAGTCAACATGATAGCATCTGCATAAGGCATGAGTGGCACAATGTTGACATCCGGACGCTCAAGACCAGTCGTCGGGCCCTGAAAGTAGCCGTGATCGATGGCAAGCATCACTGTTTTGCCTGTATCTGGTCGAAATATTCTTGAGAGACGATTCTTCATTCCCCAGTCAAGAGAGTGCGCTCCCTTAAGAAAGAATCCGTAGTTATTGACAGGGGTGTCCAGGTAATACTCTTTTGCCTGTTTGTCTTTATCGTATTCAGCCATTGCGTTCAATCTCCTCTGTTTCAGTTGTAATTGTTTATCTGGTAAAGCTCACTCTCTCTCAACGGAGTGCGGCTGCAATGTTGCCGCCATCTACCGTGGTAATTGAACCTGTTGTCCTGGTTTCAAGTGCAAGATGCACAAATGCTTCCGCAACATCTTCAGCGGTCACCTCAAGCTGTAACAGGTTTCCGGCCATATACTCCCTCTCACTCAATCCACGAGCTGCAGAACGAGTTTTGATCATCTCTTCAGTAAGCAGGCCGGTGCGAATGCGATCGGCATTAATGCCGTTTGAACGGATACCATCTCGTCCATGATCAAGCGCATATTGACGCACAAGAAAAAGCGTAGCGGCTTTTGCCAGACCATAAGGGCCAAAATCCGGGCCGGGGTTGACGGCCTGTTTTGAGACATTGAAAAGCAGTACACCGCCCGTCCCCTGCAGTTTCATTATTTTTACCGCCGCCTGGGCTATAGACTGATGTGAAAAAAAGTTGATATCAAAACTTTTGCGGAGCAGTTCGTCGGAAACTTCGCCAATACGACCCTGAATGGCAACACCAACATTTGAAACAAGAATATCAACTCCACCGAATTTGCGGCAGATTGCATCAAATGCCAAGCGAATGTCCGCTCGTGAGGTAACATCACAGGTGAGAGCAAGCACATTGCCGCCAAGCTCCTCAACAGCCCGATCAAGCGCTTCTCGGCTAAGGTCGAGAATAACAAGCTCTGCCCCTCTCTGACGGAATGCTTTGGCTGTAGCAAGACCGATACCACTCGCGCCCCCGGTTACCGTCACAACTTTACCGGCAAAAACATCATGATGAACCTTGTTCACCTTCGCCTGCTCCATGTCCCAATACTCAATTTCAAACGCTTCACGGTCAGTAATGGTCTCAAAAGTACCCAGCGATTCGGCATCAAGAAAAGCCGAAGCGGTACGTGTTGCTATATCAGCATTAACTGCAGCAGATTCAGCGGTTTTACCAAGCCCGAAAAGCCCTAAACCAGGAACGAGTACAACTCTTGGAAGAGCATCGAGCATGGCTACCGCCATACCGGAAGCCTGCTGCTGGGTGTTAAAGTATTCAGTATACTCTTGACGATATCGTTGTACAGCCTCATGCACCGTAGCCTTGAAAGAAGGAATATCTCCGGCATCCGGAGCGGAGAGCACAAGTGGCTTATTCTTTGTCCGTATAATAAAGTCGGGCGTCATGGCGCCCTTTTGACTTGTACGAAGAAGATCTGCACTATTAACAAAATCAAGAATATCGGCAGAGGTACGAAAATCAAGAATGAATTGATAATACTCACGTGTACCTGGTGCCTTTTCGTCGACGCAGGCACCTCTGATAACAGGAGCTGCCACTTCAACCGAAGCAATTGATGTTGGCAAGGATACCGGTGTAAAGCTCTTCCTGCCAGCCACCGCTATACGCTGTTCAAGCAAAGTAACCGCCTCAATCATCCTGCTGTATGCTTCTTGAGCTGTTGACCCAAAGGTCACGAGACCATGTTTCTGTAACACCAGCCCTTTTATATCCATGTTTGCCTCGTACACACTGGCGGCTGAACGGGCAAGGCCAAGGCCTGGCTTGATATAGGGCACAGAACCAAAACTCTCTCCGAGTGTTTCGCTGCAAAGTCTGACTCCATCCGGCTGATTACTGAGTGTGAGGAGTGCAAAGGAATGGGTATGAAGAATAAACCTGTGCGGCAGAAACGCATGAAGGAGCGTCTCAATTGACGGTGTCAATCTCTTCTCCGCCATATGATCAGTCAGGCTGAACATATTCAGCACCAAAAGGTGTTTAAACTCTTTCGTTGAAAAGCGCTGAAGCGACTCTTCGCTTATAGTGTCGTTGTGCGTAAAAAGCTCAACGAGTTTACAAAGAGGCCCCAATCTGAGGGGAGTATAGTCGCGAGCTGTAACCCGGCTCAAATCAACCCCACTTCCCTTGATCAGCAACACCTCAGCGCGATTACCAACCATATCGACCAGTTCACATTTGACCGAGGTATTGCCTCCACCATGCATCACCAACGAACTTTCTCGACCAAGAAGACGAGATGCATAAACCAGCTCAGCAAGTTCGGCCTGAATCTCCGGCGTACTGCACTGCTCCTGTACGGAGCGTTGAAAATCAGCGTCATTCCAAAGGTTCTGCATAACAGATCATACTTCTCATACCGAAAAACGGTATGTAATTATTAAAAAATAACGACATGCAAAAAAGAAAGGCCAACTCAACTCCGGCCTCTTTTTTTCTTTTCATGCCACCCCTCAATAAAAAATCCGGTACTATAGACAATAAGAAAACCAGGGATTACTATGCCGATAAAAGTAATCTTGTCGGCTACTGTAATCAATTGACCCGAAGACCATATCATCCATACAAGCAGAAACCAGGCTGGACCAACAAAGAGAAATGCCCGGTTCCAAAGTCTTTTAAAACTGTAGTTCATAACTGGCCATCCATCCTGAGATTGCGTTCATTGATTTTTTCAAGAATAATCCGTACCAGATATTGCAGCGCATTGAGCACGTATGTAAAATATGCCAGAAATGCATCCCAGAGAAGTACCTCTTGTGAAGCACCAAACCAGGCCAGAAAGAAATAGAGCAGATGAAAAAAAGCAGCAATAGTACTACCAATATCCTCCCACAAAAATTCTTTGGAGTAAACCCACTGATTAAAAATCTCTTTTTCAAAAAACATACCTGTGATGAAAAGAAGAGCAAAAAAGAGAGTTTTAAAGAGAATTGCTACACTGACCCAGTAAAATCCAGAGAGGAAAAGATTATTGGCATAGAGTGTCGTAATAGTCAGGCCTGCAATAAAAAAGAGAAACTGAATGGGTGCAAGAATAATCTGGATATCTGTCCAGATAGAGGCATTTCGTTTGACAAGCTGTTCTGGGGTATAGCGAGGCATATTACTTTTACGCTTGACTAATAGAAAAAAGGTTGCAGAGATCCCCATACCATACCAGTACGGTCACCATTGAACTGCAGGGAATATAATAAAAATGAAGAGAGAGAAAAAGTAAGAGCTATCTTCTGGACTTATCTAAAGAAAATAGTGAGATTATATCCTGAGAAAGTGATATTTATTTTTGGATCAGATATTGATTGAACGTTAATTAGCAGTAATGCAAAGTATAAAGCTGCTCCGGATCTGAATACTCTTTCTGACACCAACCCTTCAGATAATGCTGAACAACACGCCCAACTCCGCCATGACATTTTCCCTCAAAATGCTCAGTCTGCGCAATCACAGCCAGGATGAGCTTGAGCGAAAACTCCTGAAAAAGGGATATACATCGGAGAGCATCAAGCCGGTACTTGAGAAGCTGACAAAAGAGGGGGTGCTGAACGACAAGGTGTTCAGTATGGAGCTGATCAGAAGTCGATCAAGACGAAAACCATCGGGGAAATTGTTGCTCTGTGCGGAGCTCAGAAAAAGAGGAGTTGCCGACACCATCATCCAGGAGCTTCTTAAAGAGTATGAGAGCGTGGAGCTATGTCATAAAGCCGCAGAAAAAAAATTCGGCTCTCTGCGTGAAGCAACTGAAAACGACAGAAGAAAGAAGCTTGAAATTTTTCTGCGTAACCGTGGATTTGGATGGCAAGAGATTCAAACCGTTCTCAAACGTTTCTTTGAGTCACATTCGGAATATGAGGAGCCCTGTCAAGAGAGTTCCCCATGAACAAGTGAACCAATCTTTTCGCCCCGAAGTAGCTTGGTAAAATTCCCTTTTTCATTCATATTCATGATCATAATCGGCAATGAATTTTCACGGCAAAGTGTTATTGCCGTCATATCCATAACACGAAGATTTTTCCGAATCACATCAAGGTAGGAGATATCCGAAAAAAAGTGTGCATTTGAATTTTTTTCAGGATCAGAATCATAGATACCATCAACCCGAGTCCCTTTCACAATAATATCAGCCTCAATCTCAATAGCCCTTAAAGAGGCTGCCGTATCAGTCGTAAAATAGGGGTTACCTGTACCTGCCCCGAAAATAACAACGCGTCCCTTTTCAAGATGACGGACAGCGCGACGCCGAATAAACGGCTCAGCCATCTGCTCCATTTTTATTGCCGTCTGAAGACGAGTAAAGACACCTTTACGTTCAAGTGCATCCTGAAAGGCCAAAGCGTTAATCACCGTAGCGAGCATCCCCATGTAGTCTGCCTGCACACGATCCATGTTAGCAGCAGCCTCTGACATACCCCTGAAAATATTCCCCCCCCCAATGACCAAAGCAATTTGAGCACCCATATCACGCGCCTCTTTTATCTCCTCTGCATAACGTTCAAGCATTTCAGGATTAATGCCATAACCGTCCTCACCGGCAAGTGCTTCACCACTCAATTTCAGCAAGACGCGCTTGTACTGGAGCATATCCTTATCCTTATGAAGAAATGGTTAACAAAAAAACTCAGCCACAAATTGTATCAAAAAAAAAGCCTCGAATAACGAGGCTTTTTTTCTGCTTATACTCCCAACTGATAGCGAACAAAACCAATTACATCTACCTTCGCCTGATGCTTTTTTCGACAATCGCTGAGCACGCCTGATACCTTTGCCTTGTCATCCTTGATAAAGGTCTGCTCACCAAGCACGACATCCTGATAGTACTTTTCAAGCCTGCCAAGAACAATTTTGTCGACAAATTCCTCTTTTTTACCCTGTTCAAGAGCCTGCTGGCGATAGATTTCAGACTCTCTTGCTATATAGTCGGCAGGCACACAGGAGCGGTCAACAACCACTGGCGAGGCAGCGGCAACCTGCATGGCAAGATCTCTGGCCAACTCCCTGACAACATCAGGTTTGTCGGTATCAACATGAATGATAGCGCCAAGTTTTGCACCGGGATGAATATAACCCTCCACAAGCCCATTAGGCGCATCAAAAAAAGCAAGTCGCTTGAGATTTATCTTTTCACCCAATTTGCCGGTCATCGTCTTCATGGCGTCATCCACAGTTTCGCCACCATACGTTTCTCCGAGTGTGAGTGCCATAAGAGCTTCAGGCGAAGTTGTACGGTTTGCCAGGGCAAGATCACCAAGCGCTGCAACAAAACCAGTAAAGTCCTCACCGCGAGCAACAAAATCGGTCTCGCAGTTCAGTTCGAGAATAACGCCACTCTTGTGGTCCGGGGTTATCTTGATGCTCACCATACCCTCATTCGCATCCCTGTCCGCACGTTTCGCGGCAAGAGCTGCTCCTTTCTTGCGCAGAAAGTCAATAGCCTGCTGCACATCCCCACCTGTTTCATCAAGGGCTTTCTTGCAGTCCATCATCCCTGCACCTGTTATATCACGAAGATTTTTTACATCTTTTGCTGAAGTCTGGCTCATTGAAATTTTACTCTTAATATTATATAACGTTGATTATTCGCTGATCTCTTCTTTTTCAACATCGACATCAACTTCCACTTCATCCATCTCGGCCAGAACCTCATTTTCGACTTTCAGCTCACGTGCCTTGATAACGGTATCAGCAACAGCCTTAACCATAAGCTGAATAGAGCGAATGGCATCATCATTGGCCGGAATGACATAATCGACCAGTTCAGGATCGCAGTTGGTGTCAACCATAGCAAAAATGGGAATACCGAGCGAACGAGCCTCCTTGATAGCAATATGCTCTTTCTTGATGTCAACGATAAAGAGTGCAGCAGGAAGCCTTGTCATGGTAGCAATACCACCAAGAATTCTCATAAGCTTCTCTTTCTCGCGACCAAGCATGAGGCGCTCTTTCTTTGTAATCATATCATAAGTACCGTCAGTGGCCATCCTGTCAATGGAGTTCATACGCCTGATGCTCTGACGGATAGTCTGGAAGTTGGTGAGCATACCGCCCAGCCAGCGCTCGCAGACATAAGGCATTCCAGCACGTCCCGCCTGTTCGGCAATAATGTGCTTGGCCTGTTTTTTTGTTCCTACAAACATAATCTCCCTGCCAGTCTGCGCAATAGCGTCAAGAGCCTTGAGCGCATCATCAGCAAGGACAACGGTTTTCTGCAAATCAATAATATGAACACCGTTTTTTTCCATGAAAATGTACGGTTTCATTTTCGGACACCAACGACGTGCAAGGTGACCGAAGTGGACTCCTGCGCGGAGCATCTCTTCAAGCTGAAAATGTGACATAGCGACCTTTTTTGTGATTTAGTTATTCCTCTACCATGTCGTTACTGTCCGGTATCCGGCGCAAGGCGCCAGACACTTCCGGAAAGCTTCGTCTGAACTGCAATATTCAGACTGTCATGATATGCGAAGTTGTGTTCTGAAATTGTACAATACAACAAGACTGCGCCAGATTAACGTTTTGAGAACTGGAAACGTTTGCGTGCTTTTTTACGTCCAAATTTCTTGCGTTCAACCATGCGGGGATCTCTGGTCAACAGCTTCTCAGTTTTAAGAATGGCGCGAGCCGCCTCGTCAAACTCGGTAAGCGCACGGGCAATAGCAAGGCTCACTGCACCTGACTGGCCGGTAACACCGCCACCCTGAACATTGACCTTGATATCAAACTCTTCCATTTTTTCAGTAATCACAAGAGGCCGGAGAGCCTGCTGGCGTTTGAATTCGTCTTTAAAATACTCCTCAACCGGCAGCTTGTTGATAATAACCCGACCTTTGCCTGGAGTTAAAAAAGCTCGAGCCACCGAGGTCTTACGGCGTCCAACTGTATCGATAACCTCTTTCATTCCCAATTCTTTAATAATTTAGTTTACTTTCATTTCAACTGGTGACTGCGAAACATGCGGGTGAGTTGCGCCAGGGTAGACTTTAAGTTTTCTGAAGAGCTGACGACCAAGATTATTGTGCGGCAACATTCCCCAAACCGCATTTTCAACAATTCTTTCCGGTTTTTTCTTCAGCAAATCTTTAACATGGTCGATCTTGACACCACCTGGGTAATGAGAGTGTGAAAAGTAGCTTTTCTGCTCCTCTTTTTTGCCGGTAAGTAAAACTTTTTCAGCATTGGTTACTACAATAAAGTCGCCAGTGTCGATGTGTGGAGTGAACTGTGGCTTGTGCTTGCCCCGAAGGACTTGTGCAATTTCGGAAGCCATTCTGCCCAACACCTGACCATCGGCATCAATAACATACCATTTGCGCTCAACTTCTGCCGGCTTTGCCGAATATGTTTTAAAACTTAACGTCTTGCTCATGCTCTTACTATAGATTAACTGGACTTTTCCGAAAAATAAAGTTCAGCAATGTAAATTATTCCAGTTAATTCTACAAATTATACATTATATCTTAACAGGAATTCCCTACAGACCCTGTAGTAACTTTTTTTACCAAGACTGCACCTGTTCTTATGAAGCCTTTAATTGCACTGGTGGGCCGGCCAAACGTCGGAAAATCTACCCTCTTCAACCGAATTTTGCGCCAACGAAGCGCCATAGTCGACCCTACCCCCGGTGTTACCAGGGACCGGCATATTGCGGAAGGCGAATGGCAAGGCAAACAGTTTCTCCTTATGGATACCGGAGGCTATAACGCCGATGGCGACATCATCAGCATGGCAATGCTTGAGCAGACACTGATGGCCATCCGGGATGCTGACATTATCATCTTTCTGACTGATGTGCGCGCAGGCCTCTCTTACGAAGATCTCGAACTCGGAAGACTCCTGCAACGCACCTTCCAGCACAAGCAGCTCTTCTTTGCTGTCAACAAGGTTGAGTCTCCGCAGCTCACCCTTGATGCTGAGTCGTTTATCAGCACTGGATTTACGAAACCCTATTTCCTCTCGGCAAGAGATGGCAGCGGTGTAGCCGATATGCTTGACGACATTCTTGAGTCACTGCCTGAAACGGAAAAAGAGCCTGTTGAAGAGAGTGCTGCCATCCAGCTTGCCGTGGTTGGGCGACCAAATGTGGGGAAATCAAGTTTTGTCAACGCTCTGCTTGGCTCAAACCGGCTGATTGTTTCCAACATACCAGGAACTACCCGTGACGCTATCGACAGCCGCTTTATCCGCAAACAGCAGGAGTTCACGCTGATTGATACCGCCGGGCTGAGAAAACGGACAAAAATTGATGCCGGTATCGAATATTACAGCTCTCTGAGAACAGAAAAGGCCATTGAGCGCTGCGATGTTGCTCTGGTGATGCTTGATGCCGCACCGGGCATAGAAAAGCAGGATATGAGAATTATCAATATGGCTGTTGAGCGCAAAAAAGGGGCGCTTCTCCTTATCAATAAATGGGATTTGATCGAAAAAGATTCAAAAACCAGCAAAATTTACGAAGAGAATCTGAGGATGAACATGGGCAACCTCTCTTATGTTCCTGTCGTCTTTATTTCAGCGCTGACCAAAAAGAACCTCTACCGGGCAATCGACATGGCGCATGAGGTGAGCCGCAACCGCTCGCGTAAAATCAGCACCAGCGTGCTCAATAAATTCCTTGAAGAGGCGCTTACACAAACGCACGTCTCCACAAAAACGGGAAAAGAGCTGAAGATTAAATACGTCACACAAATCAATGCAGCTTGGCCGGTCTTCGCTTTTTTCTGCAACGACCCTTTGCTGGTACAGAACAATTTCAGGAAGTTTCTGGAAAAGAAGCTGCGGGAACATTTCAGCCTGGAAGGCGTTCCAATTTCAATGCGTTTCATGCAGAAATAGATCTTTTGCCAATTCATTCACTCTTTTTAACTTTTCGCAACACTAAACTTTCTGAATACTATGTCTACAATACATGATGAATCAAAGCATTCATCCTGCGGCCATCATCATGGTAACGGCGAATCCTGCGGCCATTCTGAACGTCCCCTCAAAGAGGTCAAAAACATCATTGCCGTCGCATCAGGAAAAGGCGGTGTCGGCAAATCAACCATTGCGGTTAACCTTGCCATCAGCCTTGCCCAATCTGGCGCCAAAGTGGGATTGATAGATGCAGACCTCTACGGGCCAAGCATTCCCACCATGTTCGGGATCACCAATGCCCAACCCGAAGTGGTGGGGAAAAATCTTCTCCCGCTTGAAAAGTACGGGGTAAAACTGATGTCTATCGGATTTCTCATTGAACTCGATACTCCAGTGATATGGCGAGGTCCGATGCTCTCCGGCGCTATCAAGCAGTTTATCAACGAGGTGGAATGGCAGGAGCTTGATTACCTGATTTTTGATTTTCCACCAGGTACCGGTGATATCCAGCTTACTATTGCACAGACTATCCCGCTGACCGGAGCAGTTATTGTCACAACACCACAGGATGTTGCCATAGCCGATGTCACCAAAGCGCTCAGCATGTTCCGCAAGGTCAATGTCCCTATTCTCGGGCTTGTGGAGAACATGAGCCACTATGAACTTCCGGATGGAACCAAAGACTTTATTTTCGGCAGTCACGGAGGAGAAAAATTTGCGAAAATCCAGGGCATTCAGTTCCTTGGTTCAATTCCAATCGATCGTGCGGTACGTGAAGGTGGCGACAGTGGAGCCCCCTGTATTCTCACTCATCCCGATTCAGCAACATCAAAAGCCATCAAACAGGTCGCAACAGAGGTTGCCCGAAACGTTTCAATAAAAAATGCAGGCTGATAAAAGGAACTATCATAACTTTCATATTGTTTTTTTGCGCTGGAGGTTTGATATTACGACCTCTGAATGCAGAAACAATCACTATTTTCAACCATTGTAAACCAATTATACCATGAGCACCAGCAAGGATTATCTGCCGAAAAGCGATGCGCTCTACGACAGGGTTATTGCCTCCCTTGAAACCGTACGCCCTTACCTGCAAGTTGACGGAGGAGACTGTCAGCTCGTCGGCATTTCCAAAGATATGGTCGTGGATGTAAAACTACTTGGCGCTTGCGGCTCATGCCCAATGAGCACCCTGACCCTGCGGGCGGGCGTCGAGCAGGCCATCAAAAAAGCAAACCCGGAAATTATGCGCGTTGAGTCTGTGTAACAGGCGCATCAGTCAAGATTTCTCATAAGAAGTTCCAGGGAGTCCTCATTTTTTATGAGGACTTCCCTTGCTTTACTCCCGTCAGCCATACCGACTATACCACTGGCATGAAGCTGATCCATAACTCTTCCTGCACGGCTGAATCCCAACCGGAGACGCCGCTGCAAAAGTGACACACTGGCCTGCTGATGTATCACCACCAATCTGGCTGCCTCCTCAAACATAGTGTCGCGACCCTCTCTGTCCTGATTCCCCGAAGCTGGCATCCCATTGTTACTTCTCGGTGCATCAGGCGCAGGCAACATGTATATCGTCTTCAGAGAGTGCTGTGAACCGATAAAAGAGGTAATCTCCTCAACCTCACTCGAAGAGACATAAGGACACTGGATTCGTAACGATTTTGGCTGATTTGACGGCTGATAGAGCATATCACCGTTGCCCAGAAGCTGCTCAGCCCCTGATCCATCAAGAATCGTGCGAGAATCAACCCTGCTCGCCACCTGAAACGCAATCCTGGCTGGAAAGTTGGCCTTGATAATACCGGTAATTACATCAACCGAAGGACGCTGGGTGGCGACAATCAGGTGAATACCGACGGCACGAGCAAGCTGGGCGATGCGAATAATCGGCTCTTCAACCTCCCTGCCAGCGGTAATCATAAGATCAGCAAGTTCATCGATGACCACAACGAGATAGGGCATAGCCTCTTCAGGAAGACGCTTGTTATGATCGCCGATATTGCGGCATCCTGCCTTTTCGAGAGTTTCATAGCGAAACTCCATCTCCTTGACCACGCAGCGCAACGCATAGACCGCTTTCTGGGGGTCTGTAATGATCTGCTCCTCAATGCCGGGAAAACGCATCAGAAAATGGTTTTTCAGATGCTGGTACTGAAATAGCTCAACCCTTTTAGGATCAATCATCACAAACTTGACCTTGTCGGGGCTGCACGCATAGAGCAGACTGGAGATAATGACGTTGATACAGACCGACTTCCCCGCCCCGGTAGCCCCGGCAATCAGCAGATGGGGCATGGTTGCCAGATCGGCAATACAGACCTCATTAGCAATGGTTTTGCCGAGCACAATCGGCAGCGTCATGGTGCTGTTCTTGAATTTTTCAACTTGCAGCACCGAGCGCAACCAGACCGTCTTCGGTTTACTGTTGGGAATTTCAACACCAACCGCATTTTTTCCTGGAATAGGGGCAATGATACGGATTCCTCTGGCCGAGAGGGCCATGGCGAGGTCATTTTCAAGGGAGGTTATCCGGCTAACCTTGACATCCGGCTCAAGCTCCAGCTCAAACAAGGTGACACGAGGACCTACCGTGGTCGAGATTTTTTTAACCTCTACTTTGTAGATCTTCAGCTTTTCAAGCAGTTTTCGCTTGCTGTCCGCCAAATGCTGCTCATCAATGCGATCATCATCCTCAGGAACTTTCTCCAGAAGATCAATCGACGGGAAGCGGTATGCATCCCTGTCCTTGGTCTGCACTTTCAGCTTGCGCTCATCAAGGTCAGCCTCCTTTTCGCGAATACCCTTGTGAATAACCATCTCAGGCTCTCCGGGAAGAGAAGGCAACTTCGTCATCACCGAAGAGACTGAAAAAGCATCAGGAATGACCGGAGTTGGCTGAAACGACTCATCTTTCGGTGAAACCTCCAGTATTGGCGCTGGCGGAGGAGGCATATTTTCAGGCATCTGAGCCAACAAGGCCTCATCCCGCTTGCTCTTCTCCGCCTTTTTCAGCTCCAGCGCTCTCTCTTTCAGCTTCAGCTTTTGATTTTTTTTTTTTCGAATTGCATCCTGTTTTGCTGCAATAATCGCAAATGGCTTGCTCATGCTGCTCTTAAAGCCAACAGCGCCTTGCAAGGCTCCCACGATCACGCCTCTTCCCATATAGACAATCAAGGCCACAGCGATAACAAGAAGAAGCACCAATGCGCCAGTAACACCAATAACCGTTGAAAGACGCTCTGCAAGCATTCTGCCGACAGCACCGGCCATCACATCACTGAACCCCGCCGAGGTAAGGCCAAACAGCGTTGCAATATCGGTGGAGATAAAAACACTGAACAGAAAAAAGAGGATCGCCGGTTTCAGGCTTTTGGCACGCAACAGCGACCAGCCGAGGGTAAAGATTGAACTTATCGGCAGAATAACTGAATAACCGATAAATGAGCCAACAAAAAATGCTGAAAGTCTTGCTCCGAATAAACCGAAATGGTTATGGATCGTATCAGCCGTATCCTTTGCCGCCTTGCTGAAAATATCATGCCAGGGAAGAGCTCTGAACATCGCTTCATCATCAGGATGAAAACTCAAAATAGCACTGATCAAATAAAGAGAACCAAACATAAGCATAATGCCTATGATCTCTTTTTTCAGCGCTGTTGCATCAATAGCACTCCCAAAGGTACCATTCCCCGCTCTTTTCATAGCCACCGTGTGCACTCTCCTCTCATACCTTGTTGGTGTCAGCCCAAAGATGTTGTTGTAAGAAAAGGCAGGGCACGGATAACGCCAGCATGAAGCGCCCCACGAACCTCAACCAGAATGGGCGTCCCCAACTTGCTATACTCACGCACAATGGTACAGGTACCAACAGGCTCCTGGAGTGTTGGCGAAAGCGTTCCACTGCAGACCCGCCCGATCTCCTGATGATCACTGTTAAAAACCTTGAAATGCTGACGAGGAAGAATACGACCATCAAGAGAGAAACCTGCAACTCCTCTTTGAAGATTGCTCTCAACCTGCTGACAAGCCTCTTTACCGATAAAGTGGCCTTTGTTCATTTTAACCACCCATTTCAGGCGAGCTTCAAGTGGATTGGTATCCTGATCAATCTCATGACCATAGAGCGAGTACCCCATCTCAAGCCGTAGCGTGTCGCGAGCACCAAGCCCGACAGGCTGAATGCCCACATCTTTTCCAGCTTCAATGATCGCTTCCCATAACGGTATCGCGGCCTCATTGGGCAGACATATTTCCACACCCTTCTCGCCAGTATAGCCTGTTCGGGCTATGATGACCTCTACACCCTGAAAAAGTGTCTTGCAGAAAGAGAATGAGCCAAGTGCATTAAGATCAATCGAAGGAAAAACAGTTGCAAGAATATCCATGGCCAGCGGACCCTGCAGAGCAATCAGCGAAAGACGATCGGTGTGATCCTCAAGCACAACCCCGTCAAACGCTCCGATATGCTGCTGCAACCACTCAAAATCCTTCGTTGCATTGCTTGCGTTGACAATAAGGAAAAAGGTTTCGCTGTCGATACGATAGATAATCAGATCGTCAACAATGCCACCACTGGGATAGAGCATGAGGTTATACTGCGCCTGACCATCTTTAGCCTTATCAAGATCGTTGGTGGTCATATACTGAAGAAAATCTTTGGCAAGATGCCCCCTCACATAAAAGTTGCCCATGTGCGAAACATCAAAAAGTCCGGCAGCACTCCTGACAGCCTTATGTTCAGCAATAATACCGGCATACTGTACCGGCATCAGATAGCCGCCAAAATCGATAATTTTCGCTCCGGCCTGCTCGTGCCAGGAGTACAATGCTGTTTTTTTCATGAAGACCCTATACTAAAGTTATTTGAGCGGAGTTACAACGGACTGTAAAAAAGCATTTAAACAGGAAAATCAAAATGATTTTTTCACTTTCCCCTGCCAATAATAACCTCATTCCGAAGCTCATTACGATCACCCTGTTTCAGCGGAAAATGGGTAGAGAGTATCTCGGCACATCGATCAACAGCATCAGCAATTGCCCTGGCTTGTGATTTGGCATGAATACCCTTGACAATAATATTGACAATCTCCTGCCACACATCCTGGGCAACTTTTTCGTTGATGCCTCTATCGGCAACCACGCGAACTTTGCGTTCGAAAAGTGAGATGTAGATAAGAATACCTGTGTGATCAACAGTATTATTGATATTTCTGCGATAAAAGGAGTGAATGGCTGCCTCTTCAACCTCCTCCTTCATGTCGGAGGCTGTAACAAAAAAACGTCTGAGCAAATGGAGGCGTTTGAAAAGCTCATGAAGCACGATAAACGAGATACTGAACGCGACCAGAAAAAACCACATACTCTCATTGTTGGCGACAAGCGACACCACAATGCCAAGAAGGATCGAAAGAAGAGAGCTGCCAAGCAAAGAGGCAAGCGGATAGTGGTAACTGGATGAAACCACCTTCACCACAATCTCGCCTGCGGTTCGCTTTTCAGCCTCTGCTATATGCGCTTCAATCTGAAGCCGCTCCGCCGCCGTAAGGAATTTTGCTGCCGGATCACTCATCTTGAACCTCTTTTTTATATGGCATTTACCAATCCCCTGATGCTCCGCCGCCGCCAAAACCGCCGCCACCTCCACCAAAGCCGCCTCCTCCCCCACTGCCGAAGCCTCCGCCGCCACCATAAAATCCACCACCAGGGCCACCATACACCATTGGCCCGCCGCCTCGATGGCCACGGAAAATCTGGCTCATAAAGTAGAAAAGCAACAAAATAATGGCAAGCAGAGGCATCGAAGGCTTACTGTTTCTTTTTGCCTGTGGTTTGGCCTTGTACTCGCCCTGAGCCACAGCAATGAGCACATCAACCGCTCGAACAAAGCCGGCATCAAACTGGCCAGCCTTGAATGCCGGCGAAATTTCATCACGGATAATTCGTCCTGAAAGAAGATCGGTCAGCTTGCCTTCCAGCCCGTAACCCACCTCAATGCGCACCTTGCGATCATCGCGTGATACAATAAGCAACACACCGTTGTCGGAACCTTTGTGACCAATCTTCCACGCATCGGCAACCCGTATCGAAAAATCTTCGATGGGGTCACCCTCAAGCGAGGGAACCGTTAAAATAACAATCTGCGTTGACTCAGTGGCTTCAAATTGCTGAAGCTTCGCCTCAATATCCGCCCTTGCCTGCGCGGATATCATGGCACCATAGTCGTTCACCCGCCCTGAAAGAGCTGGCACAGGGATTGCCAAAAGGTTGCTGAATGGCGCAACCACAAAAAGCATTAAAAAAAATAAGGCAACCCCAATCCTATGCTTTATAAGCCGATGCAAAAAAATCGGCAGCATCAGAATTTAACCGTCGGTAATGCTTTGGCAGCCTCATCTGCCTTGAAATACTCCTTGGCTCTCAGTTTCAGCAGAATATTGTTCGTCAAAGAGTTGGGAAACTGTCTGATTGAAACATTAAAGATCTCCACCGCACCATTATAACGCTGACGGGCAACACTGATTCGATTTTCAGTTCCCTCAAGCTGATTCTGCAAATCGCGGAAGTTCTGGTTCGCCTTGAGTTCTGGATAACGCTCAACCGCCACCATCAAACGCGACAGGCTCGAGGTGAGACCACCCTGGGCTTCCCGGAACTTTGCCATAGCTGCCGGATCGCTAAGCATTTGCGGAGTAAGCTGAATGGAGGTGGCTTTTGCCCTTGCTTCAATAACTGCCGTCAATGTCTCCTTTTCAAAGTTCGCCGCACCCTTCACCGTTGCCACAAGATTGGGAACAAGATCGGCCCTTCGCTGCAACTGCGACTCAAGATCGCCCCATGAGCGGTTGACAGTCTCTTCATTCTGCTGGATACTGTTGTATCCGCATCCATAAAAGGTGCTGAAAAAAAGAAAAACCGCAATAAGCCTTGCCATTGAATATTTCATAATTGTCTCCTTACTGTTGGGTTATATCATCACTATAAGTAAATACATCTTTTTTCACAGAGTTTACACACTTATCAGCTTATAAGCCGCTCAACCGTAAACACTCCAGGTACTCTCTTCAGCTTGTCCATCAGCGTGGTAAGCTTTTCAGCATTGGGAACATAAATCATCATCGTACCAACAAAAAGTCCATCGCGTGCGTTCAGTGAGATTGTACGAATATTGGTATCAAATTTGGAAATAACCGTTGTGATCTGAGTCATGATTCCAAGCCGATCTTCTCCCTCAATCTTTATGCCAGCAAGAAAATTGGTATCGACTTTCCGATTCCATGCAACAGAGACAACACGTTCGCTTTTAAGCAGATTTTCATTGCTGACATTAACACAATTCTTGCGGTGAATCTTGGCACCATCCGCAGTAACAAAACCAATAACATCATCACCGGGAACCGGCTGGCAACACTTTGCATAAGAGTATGCAATATTACTCATACCAGCAATAATGACCTCATCTTTTTTTAAGGGAACACCTTGCTGCTCCTGATCCTGCCTGGCAGTCTGCAAATACTCATCAAGCTCCCGAGCTTCATCAAAAGCACTTTTCGCAGCATGTTCCTCTTTTTTGAAACTGTTCGCCCGCTCAATCACCTCCTCACCATTAATTTGCTGATTGGCAAGAGCGCTGAAAAAATCAGCCGGTGTTTTAAGACCATTCTTTTTAACCTGCTGAATGATCTCACTATCCGAAAAAAGCTTTTTGGTACCTGTAAGCAGTTTTTCCCATATTCCCCGCCCTTTCTCAATCTGCAGACGACGATCCTCGTTGATGGCAGATCGTATCTTCAGTTTGGCTCGCTGGGTGACTACTATCTTGAGCCAGTCCGATTTCGGTTTCTGGTTTTTGGAGGTGATAATCTCGACCCGATCACCCGATTTGAGCTGCGCATTGAGACGCACAATCTTGCCATTGACCTTGGCGCCGATACAGCCATGACCCACTTCGGTATGAATGGCATAAGCGAAATCTATGGGAGTCGCACCCGCAGGCATGGTTTTCATGTCTCCCTTGGGCGTGAAAACATAGATCTCCTCATGATAAAGATTGAGCTTGAACCCCTCCATAAAAGAGGCTGCCGAGTCCGCATCCTTGATCAGCTCCCTTGCCCAGCGAAGAAAGGAGTCAACATTGGCATCGTCCCTTGAAATTTTCTCCTTGTATCGCCAATGAGCTGCAACACCAAGCTCCGCAAACTCATGCATACGCTTCGTGCGAATCTGCAATTCAACCATGTGCCCTTTCGGGCCGATAATAGCCGAATGAAGAGACTGATAGCCGTTATGCTTTGGTATTGATACATAGTCCTTGAAGTACAGCGGAATTGGAGGATATTGCTGCGTAATAAAACCATAGACTGAAAAACAGTCGGCAATACGCTCCGTATCAATAATGACCCTGAGACCATAAAGATCGCGAATATCCTCAAAGCTCTTGTTCTTGCTGCGCATCTTGTTGTAGATCGAGAACAGATGCTTTGCCCGCCCCTGTACGTCAACCTTGAAACCCTGTTTTTCCAGATCCGCCTTGATCGGAATAATCATTTTGCTCAGATAGTTGACACGGTCCTCCTTGTTCGTCCGAAGTTTCTGTTGAAGAAAATCGTGCATTTCCGGATCTATAAACCTGAGCGCCAGGTTTTCAAACTCAACCTTCATTTTCCCAAGACCGAAGCGGTGCGCAAGAGGGGCATAGATATCCCTCGTTTCAAGCGCAATCTTCAGACGCCGGTGCTCAGGAAGCGACTCGAGCGTCCTCATGTTGTGCAGACGATCACAAAACTTGATGAGAATCACCCTGATATCCTTGACCATGGAGAGAAGCATCTTTCGAAATCCCTCCGCCTGGGTCGTCTCACGGTTGATCGTGATTCCTGATATTTTGGTAAGGCCTTCAACAATATCGGCTACTTCAACACCCAATTCGGCTACAATATCTTCATAGGTATATCCGCTATCTTCAATGACATCATGCAGTAACGCCGCTGCCACGGAAACACCATCAAGGGGAAGTTCATTGAGCAGAATAGTGGCAACCTCAACCGGATGGAAGAAAAATGGCTCCCCTGAAGCTCTTTTTTCCCCTTCGTGCGCCCGGTAGCACATAAAAAATGCCCTCTGAATCAGCGACTCATCAAAATGCTTGAGATTCTTGCGTGAAAGCTGAAGTATCTCGTGGAGTTTATTGTAATGATCCTTCTCGATCTGTGCTAACATTGCAAACGAACTGGAGTGAATGGCATTTCAAAAACGGACAGGGTACGATGCGCTCTTGTTCTCACCAACATACAAAAAAGCCTGCATATAGACACAAAAAAAGGGGGGCGTTACTTTTGAATCCACTGGCTTATGTTGGCTCAGCCGGTCTGATCACAAACCAGACAAAAGTATTTGATGGAAATCGTTCATCATGCTTTTACGGCATACTTTTCTTTTCATCACCACCCTGCGGCCGCTTCAAAACCTGTTCAAGTTTGCTGATCTCATCACGCAGATAAGCTGCTTTTTCATACTCCATCTGGACGGCTGCTTCCTGCATTTCAAGTCGGAGCTCTGCGGCCATAGCGTAACCCTGCTCTGGTGTCAAGGTGTCAACAAGACCCGAAAACACACGCTCCGGTTTGGCTTCAAGCCCAAAACGCCTTCTCCTGTAGCGCTCTTCGGCATCGGCCACTCCTGTGGTATCAAGGATCTGATCAACTGACTTGATGATTGAACGAGGAGTTATGCCGTGCTCTTCGTTGTATCGCCGCTGGATTGTCCGTCGCCTTGCAGTTTCGTCGAGCACCTCCTGAATTGAGCGGGTGATCACATCAGCGTAGAGCACAACAAATCCGTCGAGATTACGGGCTGCCCTGCCGGCAATCTGCATCAGCGAACGGGTGTTGCGCAAAAAGCCCTCCTTGTCGGCATCAAGAATTGCCACGAGGGAGACTTCCGGAAGATCAAGCCCTTCCCGCAGCAGGTTGACTCCGACCAGCACATCAATATCTCCCGTCCTGAGTTCTCTGAGAATCTGGATTCGCTCCAGACTCTTGATCTCTGAATGGAGGTAGCGTGAACGAATACCAGCCTTTCTGAAAAAGTCGTGCAGATCCTCCGACATTCTTTTGGTGAGCGTCATCACCAGAACCTTGTGCCCTTTGCCGGTATGGATACGGATTTCGGCCATCAGGTTGTCGATCTGCCCGTTGACCGGACGAACCTCAACTGGCGGATCAAGCAGGCCGGTAGGACGAACAAGCAGCTCAACCACCTCGCCTCCAGAACGGAGCAGCTCATGGTCACCGGGAGTGGCGCTGACACAGATCACCTGCTTCACCATCTCCTCAAACTCCTCAAACCGGAGTGGTCGATTGTCGAGCGCTGAGGGAAGCCTGAAGCCATGTTCGACCAGAATGGTTTTGCGTGACCGGTCGCCACCGTACATGCCACGTATCTGCGGCAACGTCACATGCGACTCATCAATCACCACAAGATAGTCCTCTGGAAAATAGTCGAGGAGACAGATGGGGCGCTCCCCGGCAGGACGTCCTGAAAGATGGCGAGAGTAATTCTCAATACCGGAGCAGTAGCCAAGCTCCTTCATCATCTCAAGATCGTAGCGGGTGCGCTCTTCAATTCTGCGAGCTTCGAGAAAGCGGTTTTCTGCGCGATAATAGTTCAACCGCTCCGCAAGTTCGTTTTCGATGGCAAACATTGCCACCTTGAGCTTCTCCTCATCGGCAACAAACTGCCGGGCCGGATAGATGAAAGCATAATCATCAACTCCAAGCACCTCCCCGGTATGAATATCAAAGGTCTGGATACTCTCTATCTCGGAGCCGAAAAACTCGATTCTGAGGGCAAGCTCGTCATGCGCAGGCACCAGATCAATGCTGTCTCCCCTGACCCGGAACTTGCCGGAGGTTGGCTGAACATCATCACGAATATAGTGGAGCGCGATCAGCTCTTTAAGAAAAACATCGCGATCCTTCTCCATGCCGGAACGGAGTTCGATAATCTGCGCTTTCCAGTCTTCAGGAGAGCCCAAGCCATAAATACAACTGACCGAGCTGACCACAATCACATCTTTCCGGCCACTGAGAAGAGAACTTGTAGCCTTCAGTCGAAGACGTTCAATCTCATCGTTGATGCGAAGATCTTTGGCGATATACTTGTCAAGCGAGGGCAGGTAGGCCTCCGGCTGGTAAAAATCGTAGTAGCTGATAAAGTACTCGACGGCATTATCCGGGAAAAATTGCTTGAGCTCCCCGTAGAGCTGGGCCGCAAGCGTCTTGTTGTGGCTCATCACCAGCACCGGCTTGTTGACCTGCGTGATGACGTTGGAGATGGTAAAGGTTTTTCCGGAACCGGTCACCCCAAGGAGCGTCTGGTAGGGATTCCCCGACAACACGCCATCACAGAGCGCCTCAATGGCTCTCGGCTGGTCACCTGCCGGACTGTAAGGACTGACCAGCCTGTATGTTCCGCCAACAATCTCTGCCATACCTGACGCTCCCTCTTGATGTTTTTTTCGTTTCCCCCCCAAAGGCTTGCGCCCTGCTCTACCGATACGTCGCCACTACCTGGCTCGAAAATGATTCGCCACCCCGACATTTTCCGTAAAGAGCACATCAGACATCTCATCGACAGACTTATAAAATATCATGGGCGATTCTCAACAAAGAGGAGGCACCAAGAAGATAAGAAAAATCGCAAGGCTTACAATTTGGCAAAGTGCGCGGCACGAATACCCCAAAAGATTCGTGTTGTCGTGTTTATCGCTGAGAGATGTTCTGTACCCTGCTTGATCTATCCGTTGTGGCTCTTCATTCTCTTTTTCGCATATTGTGATGGTACCCTGATTTTGAGAACTGTCACCATTGCTGATGCGTCTTTCCCGAATACATACCGATCCGGTGCTGGACTTTTATACTGCGGATGTGGCGACCTCGCTTGAGTTGCCGCTTTTTGCTGCGGCTGTTTTGGCTGGATTTCTTTCTCCGGCGTTGTGAATAAATAATCCTGCGCTTAAACGGGATGTGCCTTCGACGTGGCGGAAAAGTTACGCATATATGTTTGAATGTATCAAGCTATCAAACTCATGGGATTTCTGTTGCTTATGGGAATAATTTTGGTAAAGCATTTCATAAGACATTCGCATGACTACTGAAAACAAGATCGAACTGAGCCTGATAGCCAAGCTCAGGGATCTCAAATACATCTATCGGGAAGATATACGGGATCGTGCCGGGCTGGAGAAGAACTTCCGCGAAAAGTTTGAATCGCTCAACAGGGTTCATCTGACCGATGCAGAGTTCGCTCGACTGCTGGATCAGATTGTCACCCCGGATGTCTTTGCTGCAGCCCGCCATCTGCGCGAACGCAACAGCTTCGACCGTGACGACGGCACACCGCTCTTCTACACCCTGGTCAACATCAAGGAGTGGTGCAAAAACAGCTTTGAGGTGGTGAACCAGCTCCGCATTAACACTGATAACAGCCATCATCGTTATGACGTGCTGCTCCTTATCAACGGCGTACCGGTGGTACAAATTGAGCTGAAAACCCTCGCCATCAGCCCGCGCACAGCCATGCAGCAGATCGTCGATTACAAAAACGACCCCGGCAACGGCTACACCAAAACCCTCCTCTGCTTTCTGCAACTCTTCATCGTCAGCAACCGCACCGATACCTGGTACTTCGCCAACAACAACAGCCGCCACTTCAGCTTCAACGCTGATGAGCGTTTTCTGCCGCTCTACCAGTTTGCCGGAGAAGACAACAAGAAGATTACTCATCTCGACAGTTTTGCCGAGAAGTTCCTCGCCAAATGCACCTTGGGCGAAATGATAAGCCGATACATGGTGCTGGTGGCCAGCGAGCAGAAGCTGATGATGATGCGCCCTTACCAGATTTATGCTGTCAAGGCAATCGTGGAGTGTATTCATCAGAACTCCGGCAACGGCTACGTCTGGCACACCACCGGCAGTGGCAAGACGCTCACCTCCTTCAAGGCATCCACCCTGCTCAAGGATAACCCCGATATTGACAAATGCCTCTTTGTGGTAGACCGCAAAGACCTCGACCGACAGACGCGGGAAGAGTTCAACCGCTTTCAGGAGAACTGCGTCGAAGAGAACACCAACACCGAAACCCTGGTGCAGCGGCTGCTCTCCAATGATTATGCCAACAAGGTGATTGTTACCACCATCCAGAAGCTCGGTCTTGCCCTTGATGGCAGCAATAAACGCAACTACAAGGAACGGCTGGAACCGCTGCGTAAAAAGCGCATGGTCTTCATCTTCGACGAATGCCACCGCTCCCAATTCGGCGACAACCACAAGGCCATCAAGGAATTTTTCCCCAACGCCCAGCTCTTCGGCTTCACCGGTACGCCAATCTTTTCAGAAAATGCCAGTTATCAACAGATTGAGGGGCAGCAGGGCTCTTTTATCACCACAGCAGAGATCTTTCAGCAGCAACTGCACGCCTACACTATCACGCACGCCATTGAAGACCGCAACGTCCTGCGCTTCCACGTCGACTATTTCAGGCCCGAAGGCAAGAACAGGCCAAAGCCGGGGGAGGCGCTTACCAAGAGAGCCATTGTTGAGGCCATTCTCGAAAAACACGACACTGCCACCTACGGGCGCAAGTTCAACGCCATTCTGGCTACGGCCTCCATCAACGATGCCATTGCCTATCATGAGCTGTTCAAGAGCATTCAGGCCGAAAAGCAAGCCAAAGAGAGCAACTTTCAGCCACTGAACATCGCCTGTGTCTTTTCGCCTCCCGCGCAGGCTATTGCTGGTGATGCCGGGAATCGAAACGAAAAGAATGTGGCAGACATCAAGCAGCTCCAGGAAGATCTGCCGCAGGAGAAGGCCGACAACCAGGTTGCCCCGGATGAAAAAAAGGTGGCCCTCAAAGCCATCATTGCCGACTACAACACCAACTACGGCGCCAACCACCGCATCGACGAATTCGACCTCTACTATTCGGATGTGCAAAAGCGCATCAAAGATCAGCAATACCCCAATCAGGACTTGCCGCATGCGCAGAAGATCGACATCGTGATTGTGGTGGATATGCTGCTTACCGGTTTTGACTCCAAATTCCTGAACACCATCTACGTCGATAAAAACCTGAAGTACCACGGGCTGATTCAGGCCTTCTCACGCACCAACCGTGTACTGAACGATACCAAGCCCTACGGCAGCATTCTCGACTTCCGCCAGCAGCAAAGCGCGGTCAACGATGCCATCGCCCTCTTTTCCGGTGAGCAAGCCGACCGCGCCCGCGAAATCTGGCTGGTTGATTCCGCCCCGGTGGTCATCAACAAACTGGAAAGTGCGGTTAAAAAGCTGGCCGAATTCATGCAATCCCAGGGGCTGGCAAGCGCCCCGGAAGAGGTGGCAAACCTTAAGGGCGATGCAGCACGCGGCCAGTTCATCAACCTCTTCAAGGAGGTGCAGCGCCTCAAAACCCAGCTTGACCAATACACCGACCTGACGGCGGAAAACGCCCTCAGCATCGCGCAGGTCATACCGCCGGAGCAGTTGCAGGCCTTCCGTGGAGTCTATCTCGAAACCGCCCAGCGGCTGAAAGAAAAAAAGAGCAAAAGCAACGACGGCCCGGAAGAGGAGCAACTCGATTTTGAATTCGTGCTCTTTGCCTCCGCCATGATTGATTACGACTACATCATGGGCCTCATTACAAGCTACTCGCAGCAGACACCCGGCAAGCAAAAGATGAGCCGCACCGAACTTATCGGTTTGATTGCATCCGAGGCCAACCTTCTTGAGGTGCGCGAAGAGATCGCCGACTATATCGGCACCCTCAAGTCAGGCGAAGGGTTGAAAGAGAGTGAGGTTCGTCAGGGTTACGAAACCTTCAGGGCCGAAAAAAACGCCCGTCAACTGGCTGACATTGCCGAAAAGCACGGGCTGGAAACCTCCGCGCTTCAAGCCTTTGTAGATACCATCATGCAGCGGATGATCTTCGACGGCGAACGGTTGACCGATCTACTCGCTCCGCTGGGGCTGAACTGGAAAAGCAGAAGACAAAAAGAGCTGGCATTGATGGAGGAGCTGATTCCGTTGCTGCACAAACTTGCGCAAGGGCGGGAAATTTCGGGGTTGGAGGGGTATGAGCAATAATAAACTACAAGGGAATGAGGTGAACACACTCGCGACACAACAAGAGTTTTGCAATAAAAACCGGTGGCGCATGAAGCAATGTTATGAAATATGGCAGGCGGATGAAAAACTCTCACCACTGGTGAGAGAATTGCACTGGACACACAACACCCTCATTTTTTGGCGATGCAAGAGTTCTAAACTGCATGAGTTTTATGCCAATGAAGATGCTTTGGATTGGGAAACGCAACAAGGGTGTGAATTATGAATGTGCCCAAGCTGCGGTTTCCTGAGTTTCAGGAAAAGTGGAAAGAAGATAGGTTGGGAGTAATTTGTGATAGTATCTCATCAGGGAAAGACAAAAGTGATCCTGATGGCGCATACGATTTATTTGGCTCAACAGGAGTTATCGGAAAAACGTCAAGTGATACTTTTGATGGTAAATTTCTTTTGGTTGCCAGAGTTGGAGCAAATGCCGGACTTTTAACAATAGCAATTGGGAAATTTGGTGTAACCGATAACACGCTGGTTATTTACCTTAAAAAGCCAGCCTGTATTGATTTCGTTTTCTATTATCTGGAAAGCTTGAGATTAAATAGACTTGTTTTTGGTTCAGGTCAGCCTTTGATCACAGGCGGACAATTAAAAGCACTACCCCTTTTTCTTCCAAACAACTCTGAGCAACAAAAAATCGCCGACAGCCTTTCATCCATCGATGACCTGATCACCGCCCAAACCCAAAAGCTCGTCACGCTCAAAACCCATAAAAAAGGGCTGATGCAGCAGCTTTTCCCGGCAGAAGGCGAAACCCTGCCCAAGCTGCGCTTTCCTGAATTTCAGGATGATTGGGTAATTAAAAAACTGGGCGAGCTTGGCAAGCTAATTGGCGGTGGAACGCCAGACAAATCAGTGGCAGAATATTGGCAGGGCGAGATTCCTTGGGTTTCAAGCTCTGACATATACGAAGATGATATCAATACTATTTCAGTCACAAGATTTATCAATGAGAAATCAATATCGGAATCTGCAACAAAAAAAGTTCCAAAGGGAAGTGTTTTGTTTGTTTCAAGAGTTGGTACCGGGAAGTTGGCTATAAATGATAATGATGTGTGTACAAGCCAAGACTTTATGAACTTCATGCCTAAGAAAATTTACAACTATTACCTTGGGTATTTTTTTATTGTAAATAAATCAGCTCTGATATCTTTAGGTCAAGGCACATCAATCAAAGGATTTTCTAAAGGTGATTTAGAGAAACTTGAAGTAAGTTACCCCGGGGATCTCGAGCAACAAAAAATCGCCGACTGCCTTTCATCCATCGACGACTTGATCACCGCACAAAGCCAAAAGATCGACATACTCAAAGCCCATAAAAAAGGGCTCATGCAGCAGCTCTTCCCGGCAATTGACAGCAAGGAGTAATTCCATTTCTAAATCTATAATGACATCATAAAGCAAGGTCGATTGACGATATTATGCAATTATGGAACATTATACACCATTAGGAAGCTTGAATATTATAACACTTTTGTTGTAGAAATGGAATAACCAATGAAACTCTATCTTGATAACTGCGTTTTTAACCGGCCTTTTGATGTACAATCCAACATCAAAACATTGCTGGAAACAGAAGCCAAGCTGAACATTCAGGAAAACATCCGCAGAGGAAACCATGAACTGGTTTGGTCATACATCCTTGATTATGAAAATCTGAAAAACCCTTTTCAGGAAAGACAGGAGCAAATTGCAAAATGGAAGCATTATGCAAAAATTCAGATTGAAGCAGAGGATAGTCTTATTCAACGGGCAAAGTCACTCAAGGAATCAGGGTTGAAATCCTTTGATGCTTTGCATGTTGCTTGCGCGATTACGGCAGGCGCAGAGTATTTTTTGACGACAGACATGGGAATTCTTAAAAAAGCAGCAATCATTCGTGATATTCAGATCAAAAACCCTATAGACTTCATCAGAGAGGTATAAACATGATTACCGACACAGAAATCAGGGTAAAAGGCATTCAAATTCTTGCCCAATATCTGGGTGATATTGAAATGGAGCGTTTTATCGCGCTGATTCAACGAGAACCTTTTGACTATACCCAGTGGCGAGAGAGCATGGAGCAAGAGGAGAGCGTTGAAGAGATCAGCCGAAAAGCAATGGCGCACACTAAAAATCAGTCATGACCGCACAAACGCAAAAGCTCGCCACGCTCAAGACCCATAAAAAAGGGCTGATGCAGCAGCTTTTCCCGGCAATTGAGGAGGTATCAAGCTGATGGGTAAAAAAATCATCATTATCGCCGGACCCAATGGAGCAGGAAAAACCTCTTTTGCCCGCACGTTTCTGCCAAAAGAAGCTCAATGCCTGCGCTTTGTCAATGCCGATCTCATTGCAGCCGGACTGTCACCCTTTGCCCCTGATGTGGCCGCCATCAAAGCAGGGCGCGTCATGTTGGAAGAGATTGCCGATTGCGTTCGACGTGAAGAAAGTTTTGCATTTGAAACTACACTATCCGGAATGGGTTATCTGATGCATATCCAGCAATGGCGTACTCAAGGCTTTTTGGTTAGCCTCTATTTTCTGGCGTTACCCAATGTCGAAGCGGCCATTGCCCGTGTAGCGGAGCGCGTTCGCCAAGGAGGACATAACATTCCTGAACCAGTTATTCGTCGCCGTTTTATAGCGGGATTGCGTAACTTTGAGCAACACTACAAAGCCGAGGTAGATGATTGGACTAAATACAACAACGCCGGAGAGAGACCGGTTTTATTAGAATGGGGAGAAAACCTGTGAACGCAAAAGATATTTCAAAGGCTAAAAACCCTGACCAGCGTGGTTCATTAGCCGCTCTGCAACGAGCCGCCGCATTGGCCCGTGAAACCGCTATTCAAACGAATACCAATATCGTGATTGAAAAAGATGGGAAATTGGTGTGGATTTCAGCGGAAGAACTGCGCCGCCAAGCATCAGAGGCAAAAGAATCTATAAATCCCCAGCCTTCCGGCCTGGTATTGTGATTCATTGCAGGATACCCCTGAGTGCCTATATTAACAGAAAACAGTGGTCTCATTGAAATTCAGTTCGAAAAGGTACTGCACTATGCTTTTAAAAGATCGTTACATAAACCCCTTTACCGACTTTGGTTTCAAGAAAATCTTTGGCTCTGAGGTCAACAAAGACCTGCTGATAGCGTTTTTGAATACGCTCTTGCCTGCCGAAGCGGGAACAGTTTCCGATCTTTCATTTTTGCCCAATGAACAGGTTGGGCGGAGTGAGTACGACCGCAGGGCAATTTTTGACCTTTATTGTGAAAATGAAAAGGGCGAAAAATTCATTGTTGAGATGCAGCGGGCGAAGCAGAACTACTTCAAAGATCGATCGATTTTTTATGCCACCTTTCCGGTTCAACAGCAGGCACAGAGCGGCTCGTGGAATTTCTGTCTGAAGGCGGTCTACATGGTCGGTATTCTTGATTTCGTGTTTGATGAAGATAAAGCTGATAATGAGGTCGTTCACCATGAAGTAAAACTGGTTGATCGTTCCACGGGCGCAGTTTTCTCCGACAAGCTCACCTTTATTTACCTCGAACTTCCCAAGTTCACGAAAACGATTGATGAGCTTGTTACTGACTTCGACAAATGGTGCTTCCTTCTTCGCCATCTCCCTGAGCTGACTGACCGACCGGCCTCTCTTCAGGCAAGGGTTTTCCTCAAGGTATTTGAACTGGCAGAAATTGCAAAGTATTCGAGTGTGGAAGCGGCAGCTTATGAAGAGAGTCTCAAGGTCTATCGTGACCTGAAGAATGTTGTCGATACCGCTTATGATGAGGGCAAGGTTGAAGGCAAGGCAGAGGGTATTGTTGAGGGAAGTCAGCAAAAGGCAATGGAAGTTGCAAAAAGCCTTAAAGATGCTGGTCTTGATATCGAAACGATTTCACGTTGTACTGGTCTGCCGATTACTCTTGTGGATGGGTTGTAGTCAGGGTTTGTGCTCCTTCACTTGGATAGATCAGTGATACGTAGGCTTGCGCTGCCCTTTTTTATATCCCAGTGGCGAGAGAGCATGGAGCAAGGAGAGAGCGTCGAAGAGATCAGCAGAAAAGCGGTGGCGCACAATAAAAATCAGTCATGACCGAACAAGAACAGAACCAACTGCGCAAAGCCATGAACGCCGACAACTACGAATTGGCTGCAGAGCAAGAGCTGATGCAGCAGCTTTTTCCATTCGCTGGCGAGGGGGGGCATGGACGCATTGACCTCTTTTCACGCCGATATCAAAAACATCCTCGAACAGGCGATTCTCTACACAGTGTGTAGAGATTTGAGCTGGAGCCATCTGCGCCCGATCATGCGCCTGGATTTGTCGTAAGCCATTGACTGTTATTTATTATTGCCACGAAGCCAGCGTGCCCATGTCGATCAACTGGAGAGCGATTTCGACAGGGGCAGTGAAGCAGTTGCCATCGACACTGGGAAAATCAAAAAAGAAGAACCGATGACCGAACAAAACCAGAAACAAATGGGCACTACCCTCTGGGGCATTGCCGACCAACTGCGTGGAGCCATGAATGCGGACGACTTCCGCGACTACATGCTCTCGTTCCTTTTCCTGCGCTACCTCTCCGACAACTACGAAACTGCGGCTAAAAAAGAGCTGGGCAGAGATTTCCCTGACAAGCAAGGGCAGTCCGGCATCACACCGCTGCAACTCTGGTATGACAATAATCCCGACGATTGTGCTGAATTTGAAAAGCAGATGCGCCTCAAGGTGCATTATGTGATCAAGCCGCAATTCCTTTGGGGCAGCATTGCGGAGATGGCCCGCACGCTAAATGGGGAGTTGCTGCATACCCTGCAAAAAGCCTTCGATTACATCGAGAACGAATCTTTTGCCAGTACCTTTCAGGGCTTGTTCTCGGAAATCAACTTGAACTCGGAAAAGCTTGGCAAGCAGTATACCGATCGCAATGGCAAGCTTTGCACCATCATCACCAAAATTGCCGAGGGGCTGAAGGAGTTTTCAACAGACAGCGACACCTTGGGCGATGCCTACGAATACCTGATTGGCCAGTTTGCCGCTGGTTCAGGAAAAAAGGCGGGCGAGTTCTACACGCCGCAGCAGATCTCCAGCATTCTCTCTGCCATTGTCACGCTCGACAGTCAGGAGCCAGCCACCGGCAAGAAAAAATATCTTGAAAATGTGCTCGACTTTGCCTGCGGATCCGGCTCATTGCTGCTCAATGTGCGCCATCGGATGGGCTCCCACGGCATCGGCAAAATCTACGGGCAGGAAAAAAACATCACCACCTACAACCTGGCGCGCATGAACATGCTGCTGCACGGGGTGAAAGATTCCGAATTCGAGATTTTCCACGGCGACACCCTGCTGAACGACTGGGAGATGCTGCGCGAAGCCAACCCGGCCAAAAAGAGACAGTTTGATGCCGTAGTGGCCAATCCCCCCTTCAGCTATCGCTGGGAACTCACGGACGCGTTGGGCGACGACGTGCGATTCAAGAACTATGGTCTGGCCCCAAAATCCGCCGCCGACTTTGCCTTTCTCCTCCACGGTTTCCAATTTCTCGCCAAAGAGGGCACCATGGCCATCATCCTTCCCCACGGTGTGCTCTTCCGTGGCGGTGTGGAGGAGCGTATCCGGACCAAACTGCTCAAGGACGGCCATATCGACACTGTCATCGGCCTGCCCGCCAACCTCTTTTTTTCCACCGGTATTCCGGTCTGCATTCTGGTGCTGAAAAAATGCAAAAAGCCCGACGATGTCCTCTTCATCAACGCCAGCGAACACTTTGAGAAAGGGAAACGGCAGAACCGGTTGCGGGAGGATGATATCGAGAAAATTGTTGACACCTATCAATTCCGCTGTGAGGAGTTGCGTTACTCTCGACGTGTAACGATGGAAGAGATTGAAAGCAACGGCTACAACCTCAATATTTCACGCTATATCAGCACTGCTCAGGAAGAGGTAGAAGTTGACCTTCAAGCTGTCAATAGTGAGCTGGTTGAGATTGAACAGAAAATTGTTGATGCCACCCGGAAGCATAATGAGTTTCTGAAGGAGCTTGGGCTACCGTTTTTGCCGATGGGCAATTAGGGAACTTTAGTGTCCCGGGACCGGGACACTAAAAAGAATGTGTTTAATCAGAAAGAGATTTTCAGGCCACCCGTGCAGAAAAAGTCATTTCCACCCGGTTGCCCAATCGTCTGCGACAGGTTCAGCATGATGGAGATTGCGCTCGTAAGATTGGCATTGGAGCCAGTAGCGAGCCGGACGAAAGCGTGGTTCGGTGCGCCCGTCGCCGTCCATGAATTGACGATCAGCGGTGCAGAGGTAGCGCTGTATTGGATGACACGGTCTGAACCCTCGAAATTGTTTTCGACGGTGAAGTTCAGATAGGAGTCGAGCCTCGTGCTTCCCAGGTCGAAAGCGCAGCGAGCCTGTGCACCCACACTACCGAGCACGGTTTTGGCGGTTTGCTCATTCAGATTGAGAGTGAGAACCGGATCACCATTTTCGCTATAACCGTTAACATGCGCCTGAACATAGGTGAGCCCTGCAATTGGGCCGAATTTCACTGATGGCGCAACGTCAAAAAGATAGCCACCTTTCAACGCCGCCGCGAAAGTCTCACCGTCCGGCTTGGCGGTGATTTTACTGACGATGCCCGAACGGCTGTTGGAATAATTCAGCAAGCCGTAAGACAACAGGCTCTGAAGGAAGAGGTTTTTCTGTGTACAGGTAGCGTAGAGTCCAAGCTGGTTGGCATCTGCGCTTGTGGTTCCGGCATTCTGGCTCAGGTTCTGAGAGGGATTGTTAAAACTATAGGCCGTGCCAACCATGGCGTCGGAGGTCAGGCGGTATTCGATGCCGAGCGTTGTGCCAAGGCCGTCCGAATGATACCCTTGCGAATTGTCGCTGGAGGAACGATTGGATACAACGCCATTGCCCTGCACGAACACGGACCATGAGTTTGACCCGATTCCTGATGCGCCGGAGCTTTTCGCGGTCGCGACGTTGAACAGATCAAGCCGGTCGAACATGGTGCCGACAAAGGCATCCGCTACAGTAAACCCAAGCTCGCAGCTTGAGGCGAAAGTCTCAGGGGCGTTGAGGCGATTGGCGATGTAATCCGCCACAATGGCAAAGCCGGCCGAAGTCAGATGCAACTGATCGACGTAGAATAAATATTCGTTCACCAGGGCTGAATTACCCGGTATCGGGCTTGCTGTAGCGTATGTCAGGCCGTAAAGCGACGGATTGGCCTTGATATTCGACTCGATCATGGCAAGGTCGACATATTCGACCCGCACGCCTGAGGTGGCTACTTTCGACAGATTTTGCTGCATCAGGTTATTATAGGTCTGGCTATAGGCCAACCCAACAGCGACCGCCGAACTGGGGTAGTTTGCTGCCTCGGGGAGGCCAGCGACATCGCCTGCGGTGAAAACAAGCGTTTTGGCACCCGCGCCGACAAGTGCGTTAATTCCAGCTATTGCGTTGTCTGCCGAAGTCGCAGCGAAAGATGAGACGGTCGCCATTGGGCCGCTGGATTGATAATAATTGCGCGCGTCATTACCACCGATGTTGAGAGTCACCAACGCATTCGGCGCGATGACATTACCTAAAGCCAGAAAATTTTGCCACTCATAGGTGAAGCCCGGCAGACCAGGAAATTCATTAGTTGCCCCGGTCTGCGCGCCACCGAGAGCATAATTGTCTTGTGAGATTCCATAAAGGCTCGACAATGTGTCGACATAATTGGTTCCACCGCTGAACGTTCCAGTTGGATAGATCGAGTTGAGATAAGCGAGTGTGGGTGTACCTGCGTAGCCAGGGGTCGTCGCCATGATGTTCAGGATGTTACCATTATCGGCATAGCTATCGCCGAAAGCAACGATCGAGGAAAATTGCCGGGCATTGGCGCAAGCGAAAGGCGCGACGTTCAGGGCGAGAGCGGTCATCAAGGCGTATCGAACCTTTTTGGGCAACAAATGGCGGAAAAAAAGCGAGACGAAATTGTGATGGCTCATGCCATTCTTTAAAAATCTCGCCGAATGTTCCAAGAAGAACTCTTTATTGTCCCGTTGAGCCAACTTCATCTTTTTGTTTGATTTTCTGTTCCCAATGAGTCTCTTTCATGTGCCGCCAAGTTATCGAAAATATGGGAAGAAAAGTACCGTTAATGAGCGAATTTAGTAAAGTGGCCCCTTCCAAGTCATAATTTGTTCGGGAAATCAGGATTCTTCTCTCTATCGACAAATAGTTGTTATATGTGAATGATTTGCCATATACTTTAGAATGCTGAGAACAGGATCCCTTACCGCCTGGAAATAGATTTAAAAATAAAGACCGGGGTGTATGAAACCTTCTCTTTAAAAAAAAGTTCTTGCCATGGTTGCAATTATCTGCTTTTAATCCCATTATTATCTTTTTGATGCCGGATAATCTTCAATTTGTTTTACCAATGAAACGCGGTGTCCCCATGCTCATCGTCGGGATACTTTTTTTGCATTTAATCTCCTGTACGACCATTATGAACAAGAACGAAACCAGCCCATACCCATACACCACAGTTCCAGGAGACTCTCTTCACACCAGAATCTATACTCTCAAAAATGGGCTGACCGTTTACATGAGCCCTTATCATGACGAGCCGAGGATATACACCTCTATTGCCGTCCGGGCGGGGAGCAAAAATGATCCCGCCGAAACAACTGGTCTTGCACACTATCTGGAACACATGCTTTTTAAGGGAACAGATTCCCTCGGCTCTCTTGATTATGAAAAGGAGCATATTGAGCTTGAAAAGATTACTGATCTCTATGAAGAGTACCGTTCAACGGCCAGCATTGAAAAACGGGCGGCAATTTACAAGAAGATCGATTCACTCTCCAATGCTGCGGCTGGTTTTACAGTCCCCAATGAGTATGACAAGCTGCTCAGCTCAATCGGTGCCCAGGGCACCAATGCCTACACATGGGTCGAACAGACCGTCTATGTCAACGATATTCCGTCTAATAAATTTGACCAGTGGCTGACCATTGAGGCAGAGCGATTCCGCAATCCGGTCATGCGCCTCTTTCATACCGAACTTGAAACCGTGTATGAAGAGAAAAACATGACCATGGATAGTGACAGTCGTAAAATATGGGAGAATCTCTTTGCCGGGCTCTTCAAAAAACACACCTATGGAACACAGACCACCATTGGCAAGGCGGAACATCTGAAAAATCCTTCAATTAAAAATGTTATCGATTACTACCGCAGCCATTATGTGCCAAACAACATGGCACTCTGTATCGCCGGGGATTTTGAGCCGGATGCGATGATCAAGCTGATTGATGAGAAGTTTTCGGCACTGGAACCAAAAGAGGTGCCCCTTTTTACCCCTGCGGTTGAAGATGAGATCACCAAACCATTGATCACAAAGGTAAAAGGGCCTGAATCCGAAGAGCTGGTCATTGGGTTTCGCTTCAATGGTGTCAACACCTCTGATGCCGATTACCTGACCCTTGTCGACAAAATCTTGTTCAACCACACCGCAGGTCTGATTGATCTCAACCTGAACCAGCAACAGAGAGTGCTTGATGCCGGATCAACGCTGGTCATGATGAAGGATTACTCCACGCATATTCTGACCGGAAAACCGAGAGAAGGGCAAAGCCTTGATAAAGTAAAAACCGAGCTGCTGGGCCAGCTTGAACTGCTGAAGGAGGGGAAATTTCCTGACTGGCTGATCGAAGCTGCCATCAATGATCTGAAAATTGAGCAACTGAAACTCTACGAAACCAACCGCGGACGGGTTGAAGCTTATGTTGATGCCTTTATTTGGGGAATGCCCTGGCCGGAGTATATCAATCAGATAGAACGTCTCCAGAAGATTACCAAGCCGGAGTTGGTGGCCTTCGCCAAAAAGCATTACAGCGAAAATTATGTCGCAATCTTCAAAGAGCACGGCACGCCAGAGAGTGAAGTTAAGATACAAAAACCACCGATCACCCCACTCACGGTGAATCGGAACACTTCATCGCATTTTGCAGAGAATATTCTGGCAAAAAAATCTGAGGCGGCCAGCCCATCGTTTCTCGACTATAAAAAGGATATCGGCTTTTTCGATATCAACCCTTCGGTAAAGCTGCACTATCTGCACAACAGTGAAAACGAGCTCTTCTCACTCTACTATGTCTTTGATATTGGAAAAAATAACAGCAAAAAAATTGATCTTGCGCTCGACTACCTCTCCTATCTCGGCACCTCGGAACTTACCCCAAAAGAGTTCAGCCAGGAGTTGTACAAGGCGGGTGCAAGCTTCTCGGCATTTACCTCCGACAACTATGTCTATCTGAAGCTTTCCGGACTCCAGAAGAACTCTGCTGCGGCAATCAGACTGCTTGAAAACCTTCTGGTTGATACCCGTCCTGACAAAGAGGCACTGGAGAAGCTGAAAGAGGGACTGATAAAAGAGCGAGCTGATGACAAGCTCTCCAAAAAGAAGATACTCTTTGAGGCCATGACAAGTTATGGCAAGTATGGCCCAGTGTCGCCGTTCACGAACGTCCTCAGCAACAGTGAGCTTGAGAAGGTGACATCGAAAGAGTTGCTTGAAGAGATAGAGTCGCTCATGCAGTACAGCCATCGGGTGCTCTACTATGGCCCGGCCTCTTCACAAGAGCTGCTCGGTGAGCTGCATTCAGTCCGGCACTATCCGGAATCATTCAAGACCCCTCCTGCAAACGATCCATACAAAGATCTTGAGCAGAACGACAATCTTGTCTATGTCGTTGACTACGATATGACACAGGCTGAGGTGATCCTGCTGACAAGAGACGAACTCTATAATCAATCCATCGTCCCGCTGGCAACGCTGTTCAACGAATACTACGGTGGAGGAATGTCATCAGTGGTATTCCAGGAGCTGCGCGAAGCAAAGGCGCTTGCATACTCGGTCTTTTCAGTGTTCAAAACTCCGAAACAGAAGAAAGAGCACAACTACATTGTCAGCTATATCGGCACCCAGGCGGACAAGCTGCCGGAAGCGCTCGAAGGGATCAGCAACCTGATGAGGGAACTGCCAAAATCGCCACAACTCTTTGCATCGGCGCAAAATGGCATGTTGCAGAAAATTTCCACCGAACGACTGACAAAAACTGAAATTCTCTTCTCTTACGAGGAGGCGCTTCGGCTTGGGCATGACCACGATATCAGAAAAGATATCTATCAAGGTACTGGAAAGATGAACCTCAACGATATTGAACAGTTCCACAAAAGCCATTTCAACAACAAGAAACATGTCATGCTGGTGCTTGGCAACAAAAAAAATCTTGACATTGCAACTCTTCGGAAATATGGAACCGTCAAAGAGCTGAAGGTTGATGATATTTTTGGCTACTAATTTACCCACTGACGACATTTCTGCCTGGATATGACTATGAGAATTCTTGACAAGTACATATTCGGGCAGTTTGCCAAGGCTTTCTTTTTCTCCTCTCTTGTTTTTCTTTGCCTGTTCGTTCTTATCAACATGGTTGAAAAACTTGACAAGTTCATTGACAACAATCTGAGCCTGCAGGAGATTGCCCAGTATTACCTGCTCTCAATACCCTCAATCCTGCTGGTAACCTCTCCAATCAGCGCTCTCCTCTCCTCGATACTTGTCTCAGGAAGACTCTCAATGTCAAGTGAACTTCCCGCAATTCGATCGGCAGGTGTCAGTATGCGCCAACTGCTCCAACCATTTCTGCTTGGAGGAGTACTCATTCTTGTCGTCAATATTGTCAACGCATGGTGGATAGCTCCGGTGAGCTTCAGCGTAACACGCTCGTTTGAGCAGCATCATTTCAGCAAAAATGAGTCTGATTTAAAAGAAAACCGTAATATCCATCTTCTCGAACCAGGGAATCAAATGGTTTCAATAGGAGCGTTTGACCCCGAACGCTTAACCCTGAACACTGTCTCCATAGCAAAACTCAGTGGAGCACAACTCATCTCCCGAATCGATGCCGACTCAATGCGTTATGATGCAAGAAAGCGGGAGTGGATCATGCAGAACGTTTCAACCCGCCTCTTTACCAACGAGAATGAAATGTTTCGTTTTGAGCCATCACAGGTGATTAAACTTGCCCTTTCACCAGAGGTGCTGAAAGAGCTTGATCTCCAGCCAGACGAAATGAACATCGTCCGACACTACCTCTATCTCACAGAAAAACAGAGAGCCGGTTTTGCAGGGCTTGAACGCTCAATGGTAAAATTTCACAATAAAACCGCAATACCATTCGCATCACTCATCATCATGCTCATCGGTGTGCCACTTTCCGCGAAAAAAAAACGGGGAGGACTTGCCTCTGAAATCACCATAGCACTCTTTGCTGGCTTCCTCTATATCGGGCTGCAAAGGACTGTCGCAATGGCAGGATATCAGGGTGCGATAAACCCTCTCCTCGCAGCATGGCTGCCGAACCTGCTTTTTCTCAGCATTGGCTATGTGATTTATAAAACTGCTATTGACTGATTGTTATGCGTGCGCAACGGCAATGCTGCAAAGCTGCCTGGGCTGCGGGATGGGGAACGGATGTGGATGTTGGGAGTATAATAAAAATGGAGAGCTGGCAAACCAATTACCATGCTCTCCATTAATTGTCAATGATACTGGAACAATCTCAGCTCCCGATATACTCCTTGAGAACTTTACTGTACGCAGACTGCCTCAGTCTTCGAATTGCTTTCTCCTTGATCTGGCGGACACGCTCGCGGGTCAATCTGAACTTCTCTCCTATCTCTTCGAGCGTCAGGGGGTTATCCATGCCAATACCGAAATAGGACTTGATAACATCAGCCTCTCTCGGCGCAAGAACTGAGAGTGAGCGCTCCACCTCAAGGGTAAGTGAGTCGCGGTTAAGACCATAATCAGGCAGATGGCCATCGTTCTGCAGCACATCAAGCAGACGGTTATCGTCGCCCTGGGCAAATGGCGCATCAACTGATACATGGCGTCCGGCAATTTTCAGTGTGTCGGCAACATCCTGTGAGTCCATCTCCAGAAGGGCTGCAAGCTCCCTGGTATTGGGGTCGCGTTCAAACTCCTGCTCAAGCTGGCTATACGCCTTGCTGATTTTATTGAGGGTACCAACACGGTTCAATGGCAGCCTGACAATTCTGGACTGCTCGGCCAGAGCCTGAAGAATGGACTGGCGAATCCACCATACCGCATAAGAGATAAACTTGAATCCACGGGTCTCATCGAACCGCTTTGCCGCCTTGATGAGTCCAAGATTTCCTTCATTGATCAAATCACCAAGGGTAAGCCCCTGGTTCTGGTACTGCTTGGCTACAGAGACGACAAATCGAAGATTACCCTTGATCAGCTTGTCGAGGGCACGCTTGGCACGCTT
Source organism: uncultured Chlorobiaceae bacterium (assembly GCA_903915955.1). Taxonomy (GTDB): domain Bacteria; phylum Bacteroidota; class Chlorobiia; order Chlorobiales; family Chlorobiaceae; genus Chlorobium. The sequence goes on from CAIWUU010000059.1 coordinate 40,640, forward strand.
GTATTCGGTTGTATCAACCGGCATATCAAAACCCTCTTTGATCGCTTTGGTCAACCGTACCTCATCTTCTGCGGTCAAAAGATCATACTTGCCTATCTCTTGCAGATAACGATCAAGAGATAGGCTTTCACGATTGGTTATCTGTTTGCTTATTTTGAGTTGCCTCATGTAAAACGTCTCCTTAAGAACTTAGGCGATTGAGACCAGCCGAGCCAGCCTCCCTGATAAACCAGAAAAGTCGGAATGTACCACTTTCGGCTGATTTAACCTAACAAATATACTTGTATACGGTCCACACCTTCACCAGAAACTGAAACAGCGGCATCATTCGCTGAGAACGGCAAGATTGCCTTTGAGTTTTTCAAGATTATCCTCCGCCTCACTCAGTTTTTCACGCTCTTTTTCAATAACATCGGGAGGAGCATTATCAACAAAACCACTGTTGGAAAGCTTCCTGCGAACAGAGACAACGTAAGAGTCGATATTGTCAATCTCTTTCTGAAGACGTGCTCGCTCCTTGTCAAAGGATATTAAACCCTCAAGCAGCACAAAGAGTTCATTTCCTTCAATAACTGAGCCTGCTGCGTGATGCGGGCGCTCTGCGCTCTCCATAAACGCCGGGATACATTGGCCAAGCGCAGCAATAAGTGGAAAAGTAGCCTCAATCACCTGTCGATCTCCCTCATTGGCTGTCCTGAACAGAATCCTGGCCTCACTCTTGTGTGGCACGCCGAATAAAGAACGAAGACTTCTGATTTCGTTAACCAGCTTCTGGATCAGAGAGAAGCCCCGACGATCAACTCCTGCGATGGCCGCATCCGCAAGGGGCATCGACGACAGGGCAATACTCTCCTCTCGGGCATGAGGCAGAACATGATGCCATATCTCATCGGTAATAAAGGGCATCACTGGATGCAGCGCTTTAAGAGTACCCTCAAGAATAGACACCGCAAGGCATACCGCGTTGCGAGCCTCTTCTTTGGTCAACTCCCCAGCAAGTTTCACCTTCAGCGCCTCAAGATACCAGTCGCAGTAATCGCCCCAGAAGAAGTCATGAAGCAGCTTGACAATGTCGTTGACTCTGAACTGGCTGAAGCCATAATGATAGCGCTCAAGCATGGCATGATAGCCAGCAAGAAGCCACTGTTCCGCAAAATCAAGAGTGACTGAACGAGTATCAAACGTTGTATAACACGAGGAAAAATCATCCTGATCACTGAAATACTTCTCGCGCTGCATGAAGACAAGACGTGTGGCATTCCAGATTTTCGTGGCAAAATTGCGGCCAAGCTCACACTTTTCCTCGCCGAAAAGCACATCCTGACCAAGAGGCGCAATATAGATAATGGTAAAACGAAGGGCATCGGTACCATAGGTATCAATCACCTTGAGTGGATCAGGCGAATTACCAAGCGACTTTGAGAGTTTCCTCCCCTTCATGTCGCGGATAATGCTGGTAAAATAGACATCACGAAAAGGCACATCCCCTTTGAAATAGAGACCCGCCATAATCATTCTGGCTACCCAGAAGAAGATAATGTCCGGGCCTGTCACCAGCGTACTGGTGGGGTAAAACGACTTGAGATCATCATTGTCGCTCTGCTTCTCTGTCCAGCCAAGCGTTGTCAATGGCCAGAGCCATGACGAGAACCAGGTATCCAAAACATCTTCATCCTGCACCAGCTTGTCGGTGCCAGCGAGATGACATGCCTCTTCGTACGAAGCAGCAACCCACACCCGGCCCTCAGTGTCATACCAGGCGGGAATACGATGCCCCCACCAGATCTGGCGCGAAATGCACCAGTCCTGGATGTTCTCCATCCAGTGGCGGTAGGTATTAATCCATTGCTGGGGATGAAATTGAATCTTGCCATCATTGACCACCTTCAGGGCTGGCTCCGCAAGAGGTTTCATCTTGACGAACCACTGCTCGGAGAGATAGGGTTCAACAACCACATCTGCCCGCTCGGAGTAACCAACATTGTGCTCATACTCCTCAACACGCACAAGATTGCCAAGCTCTTCCAGATCCTTGAGAATTTTGTCGCGAGCATCAAATCGGTCCATACCGCCATAACCAAAATCATCAGTCATCCTGCCATCTTTACCGATAACGGAGAGAATCGGGAGATTGTGTCGCCGGGCAACCTGATAGTCGTTGGGATCATGCGCCGGAGTAATTTTCAGCGCTCCGGTTCCGAACTCAATGTCAACATAATCATCAGCAATAACGGGAATATGGCGTCCTGCAACAGGAACAATGGCATGTCCTCCAACCAGATGACGATACCGTGGATCGTCGGGGTTAACGGCAATAGCAACGTCTGCCAGAATCGTTTCAGGCCTGACGGTCGCAATGGTGATATATTCTCCTGGATGGTTGACCAGTGCATACTGTACATAGACCAGCTTGTCGCGACGCGGCTTCATGATCACCTCTTCATCGGAGAGCGCAGTCTGCGACACCGGGCACCAGTTGATAATACGGGCGCCCCTATAGATCAATCCATCACGATAGAGTTCGACAAATGAGTTGATGACCGCTTTTGAAGCGCCTTCATCCATGGTAAAAAGGTTGCGACGCCAGTCGCAGGAGATACCAAGTTTGCGAAGCTGCTTGAGAATGAGGCCACCGTACTCATCCCTCCACTGCCAGACATGATCAAGAAACTCCTTACGGCCCAGGTCGTGGCGAGTTATGCCCTCTTTTTTCAGCTTTCGCTCCACCACGGTCTGCGTGGCAATACCGGCATGATCGGTACCAGGAAGCCACAAGGCCTCTTTACCGGTCATACGATTGTAGCGTATAAAAATATCCTGCAGGGTATGGTTCAACACATGACCCAGCGTCAGACTTCCGGTAACGTTGGGTGGCGGCATAAGCACCGTATAGGGTTCTTTGCCCTTATTCAGAACACGGGAACTCTGGGCATGAAAACTCCCGACCTTTTCCCAGTGTTCACTTCTCCATCGCTCCTCAACATCGTGATGGTTATAACTTTTTTCAAGATTAAATGCTTCGGTATGATCGCTCATGATATACTGGCTCGGGTTAGTCCTTTTTTTCAAGTGCGGGACGTTTCTCAAAAATAGCGTCGATAATGCCATAATCCAGCGCTTCCTGTGCGTTCATCCAGCGATCTCTTTCCGAATCTTCCCTTACCTGCTGCACATCCTTGCCGGTATGCTTGGCAAGCAGTTCGTCAAGCAACGTCCGAATCTTCTCAATTTCCCTCGCCTGGATAACAATATCTGTCTCCTGTCCATGCGCTCCACCGGATGGCTGATGAATCATGATTCTTGAATGGGGAAGCGAAGCTCTCTTGCCTTTTGCTCCGCTTGCAAGAAGAAATGCGCCCATGCTTGCCGCCATACCGACACAGACCGTCGAAACCTCCGGACGGATGTACTGCATAGTATCGTATATACCGAGACCGGCAGAAACGCTCCCTCCTGGAGAGTTGACATAGATATAAATGTCACGTTCAGGATCTTCAGATTCGAGAAAAATAAGCTGGGCCATAATCAGACCGGCGACATGCTCGTCAATTCCACTGCCGAGAAAGATAATGCGTTCACGCAGCAGCCTTGAAAAAATATCGAATGCCCTCTCCCCTCTTCCTGAAGTCTCGATAACCATGGGTACAAGAGAGTTGGTAATCCCCTGCTCTATTGCGCCTGAGTACATTTTTTTGGCATGGTGCTCAAAACCAAAATTAATATTTGCCATAGTTGCTCTGTTGTTTGATTGTAGTACATCGTTAAAAAAACAGATCGGCGCCAAAAGCGCCACGTCCAACAAACTGAATATCTCCCTCTTCCAGGCTCCTGAACATTGACCTGCAAAATACGCAGTGACAAGAATAAATCAAGAGTTCCCGTTCCAATCTGCAAAAAAAAGAGAACTCTCTTACCTTTAGCGCATAAGATGGAAAATGGAGCCATTTCCGCTATATTCAGCGAAGTCAGACAACCCCCAAAACATCGAGGAACATGCAGGTACGCCTCATAGCTGTCACCGCTCCACTTATCCAGGTTGACAACCAGACACTCACACCCGAAGGTCTGATTGCCTACTGTGCAAGAGTATCCAGCCCTCATCAGGAAACAGTTGATTATCAGAAGCTGCTCGCCTACTGCATTGAGCACAAGCACTGGAGCATTTTTGAGATGGTTGATATGAGTGTGGAAATTATCACCTCACGGGCAATTTCCCCGCAGATTTTGCGCCATAAAAGCTTTCAATTTCAGGAGTTCAGCCAACGCTATGCCAAGGCGCAGGAAATTGAACGCTATCAGCCGCGCCGACAAGACAACAAAAACCGCCAGAACTCTCTTGACGATTTGGATGGTGCCACAAAGCTGTGGTTTGCTGAAGCACAAGAGCGGATGGCCAGCACTGCACTTGAGCAATACAACCTGGCGCTTGAAAAGGGCATCGCCAAAGAGTGCGCAAGAGTATTATTGCCACTCGGCACGCAAACGAAGCTCTACATGAAAGGCTCGGTCAGAAGCTGGATTCACTACCTTGAGGTACGAACCGACAAAAGCACGCAGCAGGAGCATCGCGAGATTGCGTTGGAGATCCAGAAAATATTCATGACACAATTTCCTGTAACGGCTGCTGCGCTGGGGTGGATTTGAACTACACTTTCAGCATACTGAGCAGACTTACCAGCTCACGCTTCAATTCGCGACGAGGAATAATGCGGTCAAGAAAACCGTGTTCGATGAGAAATTCTGCACGCTGAAACCCTTCGGGCAGGTCTCTTTTGATGGTATCTCTGATAACGCGAGGGCCTGCAAAACCGATGAGCGCTTTGGGCTCGCTGATGTTAATATCGCCAAGCATGGCAAAGGAGGCGGTAATTCCTCCCATAGTGGGATCTGTAAGAAGAGAGATATAGGGCAGTTTTCTTTCGTGAAGTCGGGTAAGGCGGGCTGCTGTTTTAGCCATCTGCATGAGGCTGAACGCACCCTCCATCATCCTTGCTCCTCCTGACTGGGAAATAACAAGAAGCGGAGCATTCAGTTCAAGCGACTTGTCAACCGCACGTGCTATTTTTTCACCAACAACGGAACCCATGGAGCCACCGATAAAGCCAAAATCCATCGCACAAATGACAAGCGGCGCTCCTCCACACTCTCCATAAGCATTGCGGCAAGCTTCTGTTTTCCCATGCTTTTCAATGGTATCATGAACTCTGTCCAGATATTTTTTGGTATCGGTAAACACAAGAGGATCGGCAGCACGAAGCGTGTCACCAAACTCGGTATACTTGTCGCCGTCAAAAAGAATGGAAAAATATTTATAGGGAGATATCCTGAAGTGATGGCCACATTGCTGACAGGTAAACTGATGATCGGCAAGCTGAATTTTGTGAAGCGCTGCTCCGCACTCTTCACATTTCGCCCATAACCCCTCCGGTACATCACGTTTGTCGGTAGGATATATTGATGGTTTTACCCGATTGAACCAGCCCATTTTCACAATGAAGAGTAAAGGTTATACATTAAGGCTCAAGATAAAAAGTCTGCTTGAGTTCTCAAAAACAGACTCAATATAACTTTTATTGCAGGAGAATGAACAAGGAGAATCACCAGTTGAACATCAGACGTGCTCTCTCAATAGCGGCACTGCTCATCGTCGCACTCTTCATAGAAATATGGACGATGCCCGATGCAGTAGCATCATCAGCCACACTTGTCTATCCCGATACGCTGAAACTTCCCCAGCGCCGCTATACGCTCTTCAATGCCATGAGAGCTGCAAGAAAAACCGTTGGTCTTGCACTCTCGGGCGGTGGGGCAAACGGTCTTGCTCAAATCGGTATTCTCAAGGCGTTTGAGGAGGAGGGTATTCCTGTTGATTGTATTGCAGGCACAAGCATGGGGGCCATTATAGGAGGTCTCTATAGTTGCGGATACAGTCCGGTGGAACTTGAAAAGATCGTACAAACCTTCCCGTGGGAATCAATTATTTCGCTCAATGCCGATTATACACGATCAAATATTTTTCTCGAACAACAACGAATCCGGGACCGTGCATCCATAGCGATACGCTTTAAACAATTAAAACTGCTCATTCCGAAATCGCTGAATTCCGCCCAAAAGATGACAGGAAAAATCGACCTCCTGACACTTAATGCACTGTATCACTCTTCAGGAGATTTCTCAACACTTCCAATCAATTTCAGGGCAGTAGCCACCGATCTTGTCTCAGGAATGCGGATACCGCTCTTTTCAGGCTCACTCTCAGAGGCAATTCGAGCAAGCAGCACCATTCCTATTCTGTATGAACCAATCATCCAGAACAACTACCATCTGGTTGATGGCGGACTTGTTGCAAATCTTCCGGTCGATGAACTTGAAAGCTTCAACACCGACTACAAAATCGCAGTCGATACACACGGAAGCATGTATACAACCGGTGAAGAGCTTGATCTCCCATGGAAAGCTGCAGATCAAGCCATGACCATTCTCACAAAATTACAATATCCGGCACAGCTTGCAAAAGCTGATATCATTATAACTCCTGATCTTGGCAACCATAAAGCCACCGATTTTTCCAATATCAGAGCGCTGATTGATGCCGGTTATGCCAAGGGGAAATTTGAAGCGAAAAAGATAAAGCTCGATATCGAAAAAAAGAGTATCGGAGGTGCGGCGATTGGAGACTATGCAAAAAACGCTCTTTTGCAGCACGATAACCCAAAAGTTAAGCAAGTTGTTTCTTCAATTCTCCTCAATGCCACCGACCTGAACAAAACCTGTCAGGAGTTGCTGGCAACGGATCTCTTTACCAGAGTCTTTGCTGAACTCAATAAAGGCCATAAAACTGTTCTCTTTCATCTTGAACCACTTCCAGCCATAAAAAAGGTATCGGTCTTGGGAGGGCCCCCTGATGTATTGTCGGACGAAGATATTAAAGACTGTTTCAAACCATTAACTGGAGAACTCTACACAAACGCTACAGGCACCAAGGTACTTGAATCACTGATAAAAGAATATCGAAAAAAAGGATACAGCCTGGTTACCATTACAAATATCACCATCAACAGCGGTTTGCTTGAAGTCACACTCTCCTCTGGAAAACCAAAGAGTATCGAGATCCGCAGAGACAAAAACATGACAAAAATCACTCCGATAACGCGAGAGATAAAAATTGATACTACTCGGGCACTTAATCTCCTCAAGGCCGAAGAATCGGTTGAAAATCTCTACGGAACAGGAGTCTTTAATCGGGTATCCATCTCCGCAGAAACTCCTTACAGCTCCAACAGAAACCCTCTCCTCTGGTTTTCTCTCGAAGAAAAACCAGCATCAGTGCTTCGATTTGGATTGCGCTATGATGAAACAAACGATGCACAATTCCTTGTCGATATCAGAAACGAAAATTTTGGAGGAACTACCAGCTCTGTCGGTGGTTGGTTGACAACAGGACGAAACAGCTTACTTGCAAACATTGAGCTCTCCATGCCACGCATAGGCGCATCACATTTCACCATGTCATCACGCATTTTCTATGACCAGCATGTATTCAATCATCTTGAAACAACAGGCAACACCGCCCAATACGGAATCCAGAAATATGGTTTCAACCACGCTTTCGGGACAAGAATCAGAAAAAATGGACAGTTTATTGCAGATATAACTCTCCAAAATGCACAATCATACGCCAAAGACAACACATCACCGACACTGAACACCGCAAACAGCAGCATGTTTTCTATCGGCACACAGTTTACCCGAGACTCGAGGAACAACGCTCTCATACCAACATCTGGAAGCTATACAAATCTCAGATATTCAATCACGACAGCCCTGCTTGACAATCATGATCTGTTCTGGCAGGTGTCGGGTAACTACGAAGAAAATATCCACCTCATGAGCAGAGTGTCGTTTCAGCTCTCAGGGCTTTTGGGATTAAGCAGCAACAATATGCTTCTGTCAGAGAAATTTTTCCTCGGGGGCCCTGGAACAACATACAGTCAGCGCTTCATCGGACTGAAAGAGAACGCTCTTGCCTGCAATAATATGGCTGCGATAGGAATGCAACTCGGCTATAAACCCTCGTTTGAAATTCTCTTTCCAGCCTCGCTGCTTCTTCATTACAACATCGGAAATGCATGGGAACAGATGGACGACATCTCTACAGCCTCACTCCTTCAAGGCATTGGAACAAGTATAATATGGGATACTCCTGTCGGCCCGGCAAGGCTCGCAGTCTCAAAATTGCTGCCGTTACCGGAACACGAACGTACAGCAGGCGCTCTTTCGTCAAGATTTTCAGACGTAATCTGGTATTTCAGTATTGGGCATAGCTTTTGAGTGTAATTTTTTTTGACGGATTGAACAAGTACCAATAAAATAGCCCCCACTACTGGAGGCTATTTGTGCATCTGAACATGCATGCAAGGTTTTCTGAATCATGAAATGTACCGGCAATGGAATCAAACCCTACGGGATAACATGAAGCTTCCGCTCCCCATCAGGAGAAATAAACCATACCTGCCCTGAATCACGATCCATTTTATACGCACAGGAGTTTCCTGCGCCAACAATCTCGTATCGCACCTGTCGCTCACCAACACATCCCGCCAACGAAGCCGATAGAACCGCCATAACCACAATGAATTTGAGCCTCATACTACATCACTGATTTAATGGTTAAAAACGAAAATACACAAACTGCGCATATTCTCGCACTCTTCACGAGATTGAGCAACAGAACAAGAAGTTCACGATATCGAATTTCTCTAAAAAATCACGCAACACCACCTGCAATAAAACGACATCAATGACACGAAAAATGGGTAGGAACTCTTCCAAAAAACAATACGCGGATGAGTGAATTTCTTTTATTATTGTTAGTTGATGGTTTGAGGAGAAGTTTTTTATATTTTTAACATCCGAAGCTACCTCCCTGAGTAACTGAGACAACTGACACAGAAACACGCTCATGATAGCAGAACAGAACGCATTGCATACTCCGAACAAACCCCATATACTGGTCTGCAATGATGATGGCATTGAAGGCGAGGGAATCCACGCGCTGGCGGCTGCGATGAAAAAAATCGGACGAGTCACCGTTGTTGCTCCGGCAGAGCCCCATAGCGGCATGAGCCATGCCATGACCCTCGGCACACCTTTGAGGATCAAGAAGTTCCTTAAAAACGGCCATTTTTTCGGCTACACTGTCTCAGGAACCCCGGTCGACTGCATCAAGGTTGCCTTGAGTCATATCCTGCCATCAAAACCCGATCTTATTGTTTCGGGTATCAACTATGGCAGCAACACCGCCATCAACACCATCTATTCCGGCACCATCGCGGCTGCACTTGAAGGTGCGATACAAGGCATTACCTCTCTGGCATTTTCGCTGACAACCTACAATAATGCCGACTTTACATACGCAGCAAAATTTGCCCGCAAACTGGCAAAAAAGGTGCTGCGCGAGGGACTTCCGCCAGACACCATTCTCTCCTCCAATATTCCAAATATAGCGGAATCACAAATTGCCGGAATCGTGATCACCGAACAGGGACGTTCGCGCTGGGAGGAGGATACCATAGAGCGACACGATATGTTCGGAAACCCTTATTACTGGCTCAGCGGCACCCTGCGGCTGCTTGATGATACGTTGAAAAAAGATGAATTTGCTGTCCGCCACAACTATGTCACCGTAACACCGGTATCGTGCGATCTGACCAACCACAGCTATATCAGTACCCTCGAACAATGGAACCTGCAAAAATAAAAACGTGAACACCTTTCTGCTCGACTATAAACAGATCCTGACACCAAAAAAAGGATTTTCAAAGCTGTTCCGTGACTATACATCAGAGAGTCCGGAACGTGAAGAGTTGATGACCGGAAGTTTTCACCTTGATTATCAACGAGAAGCCGATTATTACCGCCAGCTTGGGCTGCTGAGTTCGAGAACCTATGATCGGGAGACTCTGGTTCGGCTTCTTTCGCGGCAAAACAGCCGCTGGGGAGGCACTGCGCGCCAACTCAGAGAGATTGAAAAGCTCCGCTCACCTCGATGTATGGCCATTGTTACCGGCCAGCAACTCGGCCTCTTTACCGGGCCACTCTACACCATCTATAAAGCGCTGACTGCCATTATTTTTGCTGAACGCCAGAAAGCGCTCTTTCCCGAATACGATTTTGTTCCGATCTTCTGGCTCGAGGGTGAAGACCACGACTATGAGGAGTCGGCACATACAGCAATTTTTTCGGAAAATCAGGTTGTACACTTTGGGCAGGAGCCCTATAGACGAATGCCGGATCAGATGGTTGCAAACTCCTGCTTCGGCGAAGAGATTAGCCGAACAGTCGAAGAGTTTCTGCGCCTCCTGCCCGACTCTGCCTACAAGCAGAGCATTTCGGATATCCTGACGGAGTGCTATTATCCGGGCAGTACCTTTGAAATCAGTTTTGCCAGCACCATGATGCGGCTCTTCAGTGAGCAGCCACTGATTCTGCTGTCGAGCCAGGATCCCGAGTTCAAGAAGCTTTCATCAAAAATTTTTCTGCATGAGCTCTCATCCGCGCCAGCCTCATCCTATAACGTGATTGCACAAAGCACCCGACTTGAAAATCTCGGCTACTCGGCACAGACAAAACCTCGGGCGGTCAATCTCTACTTTATCAACCAGCATGGACAACGCCAAAAAATAGAGCAACCTTCAGATGATACCTTCACCATTGTACCCGACAAACAGCGCTATTCAAGACATCAGATACTTGAGCTGTGCCAGGATCATCCAGAGCGATTCAGCCCAAACGTTGTACTGAGACCGATTGTCCAGGATTATGTGTTGCCCACCTTTGCCTGCATTGCTGGCCCGGGAGAGATAAGCTACCTGGCACAATACCGCACAAATTACGAGCACTTCGGCATCACCATGCCCTTTATTATTCCAAGAGGGAGCTTTACCCTGGTGGAGCCGAAAATAAGTCGGATCATGGACAAACTTCTTCATGTCACGGGAAGACCAGGCTTTTCGCGCAAACAAATTTACAACGCAATATTCGCAAATCTGCAAGAACTGAAAAAAAATGCCGTCGGCATCTCTGAAAACCCTGAACTGGAGACGCTGTTCGAAGAGACCAAAGAGGAGATCCGCAAAGCTTTTGCCGCCCTTGTACCAGTACTTGCAAAAATAGACCCTACGCTTGAACCACTTCTTGCAGCCTCATCAGTCCAGTCAGCAAAAATTGTCGAAGGCATTGAACAGAAAGTATGGAAAGCAAGCCGACGGAAACATGAAGAGCTGCTTGAACAGATCCTGAAAGCAGAAACCGCACTTTTTCCTGAGGGAGTGCCCCAGGAACGGCTCATCAATATTTTTTATTATCTCAACAAATACGGCATGGAACTGATCGACACCCTGAAAAACCTGCTGAACGGGCATTCCACTGAAGCACATATCATTGTTGAGCTTTAGAACAGAGCACACCATTTTCCTCTCCCTCCTTTTGCATCAGACGACAGCAGTTACAAACAAGTTGAAGAAGCTCATCCATAGAGACCCTTTCGCAGATTTTTTCAACTGCAACCGCAATCTCAGCATGATACGCCACACTCTTCAGGGATTGCATACCCCGTTTTTTATGAATATACTGCGAGACAGCCGCAGGAGTAACGCCGAGTTTTTTTGCCGCCTGCGTTTGCGTCATACCAGTTTTCACAAGTCCAAGAGCAAGATCGGCCCTTATTTGGGGGAGATAGTGCCACACAGCGTGCTCGCAGGGAAATATCACAAAAATGATTTTTTAAGCGTTTACAAATAAAAAAATAACCGTTCGAAGCTTCAGAAATTAATGACATTATCAATAAAATCCATTGCAAGCTGGTCGATCGTCGTCTTGATACTTATGCAGTTTGTACCACTTAACCGCATCAACCCGCCTGTACCTTCACAAATTCAGATCCCGTACACGATAAAAAGTTCACTGAAAAAGGCTTGTTATGACTGTCACTCATACGAAACCAAATGGACACAGATTGCCTACATAGCCCCAGCCTCATGGCTGGCCTGCGGCATCGTCTCTTCAGGCAGAACTGCCCTCAATTTTTCAACATTGAAAAAAAATGAGACAAGAGCACCTTTATTAACAACAAAACTCAGACATACTGTGAAAAAAGGGTCTGCTCATCAGCAACTCTATTACCTTTTGAAACCAGAAGCACAACTCAGCATCAGTGAAACAAACTCACTTCTGCAATGGATGAATTAAATTTAAACAACAGCAATACCGAATTAAAAATTCAGGGAATATCCGTCAGGATAAAAATTTTTGATAATGGCTATAACCTCTTCCGGGCTATCTTCGATGGAGACAAAGTCAAAATCAACGGCGCTGATATAGCCCTTCTCGTTCTGCATGGTCTCCTTGATCCAGCGGTAAAAACCTTCCCAATAGCTTTTTCCCACGAGAATCACAGGAAACCGTTCGCTTTTCCTTGTATAGATAAGCGTAATAGCTTCCGTTAACTCATCCAGCGTACCAAACCCTCCCGGAAGCGCAATAAATGCCTGTGCGTATTTCAGGAACATCACCTTGCGCACAAAAAAATAATCAAAACTGACCAGCTTATCCTGATCAATATATTGATTGGGCTGCTGTTGATTTGGAAGTTTTATATTGAAACCGATAGATACCCCTCCCGCCTTTTGGGCCCCCTTGTTTGCGCCTTCCATCACGCCGGGCCCACCCCCCGTTATCACTGAAAACCCTTCAGCGACCAAAAGCTCTCCAATTCTTTCGGCAAGAAGGTACTCCGGGCTTCCTGCTGGCACTCTTGTAGAGCCAAAAACAGTAACAGCCGGACCAACATCAGACATCATCTCAAAACCACTCACAAACTCTGCCATGATCTTGAACACTCGCCATCCATCAGCCATGAAATCACTTTCCCGCTTTGAGCCGGGATGTTGCGGCACACTTTTTTCTGTTCCTCCTGGACGACAATAAATATCCATATACTAAGGTAGTGTAAATAAAAAAAGTACTTACAACTCAAGAAAATTCCTGATAATTTTTTTACCCTCAGTGGTCATGATAGATTCGGGATGAAACTGAACCCCATAAAGCTTGAGCTGCTCGGAATCCATCCCCATAATCACCCCATCATCAGTCCATGCCCGAATAACAAGTGATGCCGGCAGCGATTCTCTTTCAACAATGAGCGAATGATAGCGTGTTGCAACAAAAGGATTTTCTATTCCACTGAAAATACCGCAATCGTCATGATAAACCAATGAGGTCTTGCCATGCATGATACTGGCCGCCCTCACCACCGCACCACCAAGAGCCATACCAATTGACTGATGACCCAGACAAACCCCAAGTAATGGAATCCTCCCCTTTACCGCTCGAATCAGCGGCACAGAGACTCCTGCATCGTCAGGAGTACCAGGCCCGGGAGAGATAACAATCTTTGCCGGATTTTTTGCAACAATCGCAGCCACTGAAAGTTCATCGTTACGGTACACTTCAACACTCTCTCCTGACTCGCCAATATACTGCACCAGGTTATATGTAAAAGAATCGTAGTTATCAACAACCAAAATCATACGATGGTCCTGCTTAATAATGATTTATAGATAGGACTGACAAACGCCCTCCGCTCGGGCAACAAAACGAAACATGGACTCATAAGCGATACTCATCGTAACCTTGCGGCGCTCCATCACCTTCATTGCTGTTTCAACCGCTTTCTCCACATCATAATTCTCAAAACCTTCACTGCCACCCCATGAAAAAGAGGGTACCTCTTTCGGTGGAAATCCCCCACCAAAAATATTAGCCCCAGTTCCAACAACCGTACCGGTATTGAACATTGAATTAATGGAACTCTTGCTGTGGTCACCCATCAAAAGGCCAAGAAACTGCAACCCCGTCTTATGCAACTGGCCATGAATGCTCAATTTTATCGGGCTGTAGTTATTCTTAAGATCGCTTGTATTGGTTCCGGCGCCAAGGTTACACCATGAAGAGAGATAGGAGTGGCCAAGAAAACCGTCATGCTGCTTATTGGCGAACGGCTCAATAAGAGAGTCCTCAACCTCACCTCCAACTTTGGAGGCCATACCAATGGTAACATTGCTGAATACCTTGGCGCCTATTTTGACCCTCGACCAGGGGGCAAGAAAAACATTCTGCATCAGCACAGCCTGAGACTCAACAATCGCACCGGAACCGACGGCCACAAATCCCTCCTCAGCGTCAAGCACTGCCCCAGCACGAATCACGGCACCCGGGCCAACATAGATATTTGAACGATTGATGATGGCAACAGAGGGATGAACATCCCCCTCAATATGACCAAGTTCAAGCGTTTCAGCATCACGCAAAAGTTCATCCGGATGAAAAGCAATAACATCCCAGAGATTGTCGATAACCCGAAACCCTGTTACCGTTTCAACAACAAGTTCTTCGGCAAGACGAGATGTATCAAAAAGATCTGGCATCAGACCTCCGTCAGCAGTAAGCAACAGAGAGCTGTCAACTCTTGCAAAGAGAAGAGTCTCGCCCTGCATATAGGCCTTGCCTGAATCAAAGGCACCTTCACTGATCGCTCTGGCGGCAGCTTCATCACAGACAACACGACCATTAACCAGCAACACATCCCTCTCTTCAAGACGGTTGACCAGGCATTCTGGATGCTGTTCAGCAAAAAAAGGAGCCAGATATCGGCGTAAGTGATAGGTAAGCTTCACATTCCCTCTTGTCAAATACTCAAACTTCTCCTGAAG
>CAIWUU010000060.1 GCA_903915955.1 uncultured Chlorobiaceae bacterium
AGAATTTATTCAAAATGAGGGGAAGAAAGATAGCGATGAGATAAATGTCCAGGAAAAGCTGAATGTCGAAGGAACGGATGATAATGTAAAAGGAGGAGACGAGGACGAAGCGAATATCCAGCCGGATAATGGTGATCATTTTGCAAATAGTTTGTATGTCAAAAAAGACCTTGAAGATGATCGACTATCATTGGCTGAAAAAAGTAAAATTAAGGATGTTTTAAGGTAACTATTCAGCACCCTGCTCTTTGCCATTCATAAATTCAGGCCACTGTCCCTGAAACAGAAGTCGCAAAGCTTCGGACATAGTGATACCTTGTTTCCTGCACGTAGATAGGTAGCTCCGGATTCGGCAGAATATTTTTGCACCTTCGAATGAGCGAAAGCAACCTGATATTTTCTGCTGCACCTTGGTCATGCGCAGATCATTTTCTGCCTGGTTGTTTGAGAAGGGCACTTTTTCATCCACCATGAATCGCAACGTTTCGTTCTCAAAGTCCCTCAGGCGTTCCAGCAGGTTTCTGGCTCTTGAGCGCGCCGTTTTGCCTCTCTTTTTCTCTTTTTCAACCGGGGCTGGACATTCTCGATCAGCTTCCTGCAGCAGCTCCCGGTAACGCTTTCTGTAACGATACGACGCTTCCATTTCAAGCTGTCCTCCCGCATTAATGGTAGCCGTGTTGATTTCATTCAGAAGTGTAATCATCTGTTCAGCCCACTTTTGATTGTCCTGTTCTACGGCTCGTTCAAGTTCCCGCAGGTGATGACCATTGCATAGCGCATGTAAACAGTCGTAGCTGAAATAAGGTTTCCAATGGTCGTGACAGATGATGCCTTGATATGTCGGCAATATCCCCATCTCATTCATTGCTGCACATCCCCGTTTAGGATGAGGATAAAAGTAGGTAAAGTTGTCATTTGAGACATTATGCAGCCACCGTCTGTCCCCGCCGATGTTGATGCCCGTTTCATCGCTATGAATCAACGGCGATGCTGAAAGCTGACTCTTGACCCATGCTTCAAAGGGCTCAAGGCGTTCAAAAGCATCCTTGTTGAAATTATTGATCGTGCCGGCACTGATGGGAATACCCATCTGATCCCGGAAATGATCCTCAATACGGTTGTACGGGATCAACTGATACTGGGACATATATACGGCATTGGTCTTAACGCCGATCCCGTATTGCACCGGTCTGGTGACATTTTCCGGAAACGGAGCCACATAACGTTTGCCGTTCTGATCTTCCAGCACCTCGGCACGCCACTCCGTTACGAAGCTGCTGATATCAAGATCGACAACCTGACGATTCTCATATCCAACTGGTCGGTATTCGCCTTTCGGCAACGTGCTTCTGTCTAACGTAATCACCTTGACCAGGTCAGGTTCGGCAACCGGCTGAAGAGTGGAGCCAACATGCCCTTGCTGCCCACCGGGTTTTCTTGTCCCCGGTTCTTTGAACGTTTTCTTTCTATTGGGATCAGATGACGGCGGGATGCTGCTGTTTTTGCTGTTGAGTCCCAAACGATTGGCCAAAAGGGTAACAAGAAGCAGTAGCTCTTCAATACTGGCCTGCAGCGCTGGAGACAAATCATTCTCGACGGCAACGAGATCTTTGACCTTTCGTATGGCTGCTTCTACATTGATATTTACAACCGTCATTTTGCCACCCGTGTTTATGATGAACCATTATAACACAGGTTTTTTAAAGCGAATTTCTTGCGTCAGGGTGGCATATAAGGCGTTGTAATATTTTGCACACGATCCGCTTTGCTTAAGTGATATGCACGGGTACCAAACGGATTGCAGAGCCTTTGTATGGTATTATAGACAAGGTTTAAAAACGCACCTGATTTTTTAAAATTTATCAAAAAACCTTGTCAAGTACTTTTTTCAAATAATGCAAAATAATTTTGCTGAATAGTTAC
>CAIWUU010000061.1 GCA_903915955.1 uncultured Chlorobiaceae bacterium
CGGAATTCATAAAATCCGCCAACCAAGTGATCCGAAGAAGTAATTTCACTGATTCACTGACCGCTGACAACCGCAACAGGCTCAGGATATTTCCAAAATTTTCACTATGCTCCGACTTGAGATGCTCAATCGTATTTGATGCGTCAGCACTGCCCCACATCCAGTGCTGACGCATGACATTTAAGATCGAGATGCGACAAGGGTTGCAATGATGCCGTAAAAATATTTTGTCGCAAAATATAAATAGACATCCTTTTTGCTTTGTGGTAGAGTAGCGTTGATTCATTTTATATCGAACAAGGAGATTAACGCTATGCTTCAAAGGGAAGAGGGTCGGGCTGTGCAGTGCGGCCGTGAAATCAACCGAGATGATATTGTTCAGATTCAGGAGACGGTTGCAACATTTGGAGGACTGAGCCGGTGTGAGCTGGCGCAGACGGTATGCGAACATCTGGAATGGCGTACGGCGTCTGGCAGCAACAAGGTTGATGCATGCTTGAAGTTGCTGGAGAAGCTGGAACTGCAAGGATATTTCAGGCTACCAGTGAAACATGTCTTTTCACGGAAAGCTCTCGTAAAACCTATCATAACGGAGAGAACGCAACCGGAAAATGAAATAGTCGGGAGTCTTTCAGATGTTGGGCAGGTGAATCTGCGGATTGTAGCAGATCGGGAAGAAAGAGGACTTTGGAATGAATTTATTAGCCGTTATCACTACCTTGGCTATAAGCAGCCATTTGGCTATCCGTTGCGCTATTTTATCGAAAGCGAACGGGCAAAACTGGGCTGCATGTTGTTTTCAGGAGCAGCAAAATCAATAGGGATACGTGATCGGTGGATCGGCTGGAACGATGGGGATCGTTTGAGAAAGCTTGCCTGGGTAGTGAACAATACAAGGTTTTTGATCTTTCCATGGGTGAAGGTGAAAAATCTGGCAAGCCACGTACTGGGGCAAGTAGCCAAGCGTATTGGGCAAGATTGGCAGAAGATGTGGGGTTATCGTCCGGTATTGTTGGAGACGTTTGTTGATCCGAGGTATTTTCAGGGAACATGTTACCTGGCGGCAAACTGGCGGCATCTTGGAATGACAACAGGAGAGGGGCTTGTTCGGGAGGGCAAGAGCTACACGACAAGTCCGAAACTGATATTTATGTTGCCTTTAGTGAAAGATTTCCGATCAGTGCTGCGCTTAACTGAGGAGCTAATGCCATGAGCAAGCCCAGGGCGAATCAGGAGCAACTCAAAGCACAGAAGAAGGAGAGAAAGAGGGTGCAAAAGCGCCTGCGCGAAGAGCTGATTGACAAAGGATTTACGCCTCGCTCTCATGCAACGATCTCCAACCACAAATGTGAATACAATAGTGTTGAGGAGGAGCGCATAGCTCGCAATGATGCGCTAGCCGATCAGATACAATTATTTCGCTCAAGACTGCCGTTGCTTCTCTACAGACTATCGAAGATAGAGGATCCGAGAAATCCCAAGAAGATCAAGCACAAGCTTACGGTGCTGATGATTTACGGGATTTTGACATTCATCTTCCATATGAGCTCTTGTCGGGAAGCAAACCGGGAGATGACCCGGCCGATGTTTGAGGAAAACCTAAAGGCTTTGTTTCCAGAATTTGATGATCTGCCACATCATGATACCCTCAAACGGCTATTGGCGAAGATAGACGTGATGGAGCTTGAGAATATCCACATCGAGCTCATACGGCAATTGATCCGCAAGAAGAAGTTTCGACGATATTTGATTGATAACTGTTATCCCATCGCAATTGATGGCACCCAGAAAATGGAGCGTGACTGGCAGTGGGATGAAGAGTGTCTGGATCGTACTTTCAATAAGGGGGAAGAAGAGGAGCTGAGCCAATATTATGTGTACGTTCTGGAAGTCAATCTAGCGTTTCGTGATGGAATGACGATACCTTTTATGAGTGAGTTTTTGAGCTACAAGGAAGGTGATTCTTTAAAAATCAAACAAGACTGTGAGATAAAAGCCTTCTACAGGTTGGCGCATCGTTTTAAGAAAGCTTTTCCTGCTTTGCGAATCATAGTTTTTCTGGATGCGCTTTACGCTAAGGGTCCAGTGATGGAGATTTGCCGCAAAAACAAGTGGCAATTCATGATCGTATTGAAGGATAAATCGTTGCCCAGTGTTATGCGAGAGTTCGAAGCCATTAGTCAGTTAGAGCCCAAGAACCGGTCAACGGGTAAATGGGGGGCGAGAAGGCAGCAGTTTCGGTGGGTTAACGACATCGAATATTTCTTTGGACCCAACGAGAAGCAAATGCAAATCGTGCATGTTGTAGAATGTGCGGAAACGTGGCAGGAGGTGGAAAAAGGGAGCACGGATGTGGTTGATAAAAGTAGCAAGCATGTTTGGCTATCGAGTGAGCCTTTGGAGAAATCAAATCTCCATGAGCGATGCAATCTGGGGGCACGCGCCCGTTGGACTATCGAGGGAGGGATTTTAGTTGAAAAACATCATGGCTATCATTATGAACACTGCTTCTCCTATGACTGGAAGGCCATGAAGGGGTATCATTACCTGATGCGGTTGGGCCATCTGTTTAATACTCTATGCCGATACTCGGAACGTATTGCCAAAGTCATTCTGGATACGGGCGTTCGAGGTTTCATTAGTTTCATCCGTCAGACCATGAGTGGCCCATGGCTGAACAAAGAATATATCTCCAAAAGGCTGAGTGCTCCTTTCCAACTGCGGCTGACATAAGTCCGCCCAGATACCCGCAAGACTGATGATGCTCCGCCAATTGGTGGAAAACGGTGAACTGTTTCCTGTCTATGTCGGAATTCATAAAATCCGCCAACCAAGTGATCCGAAGAAGTAATTTCAC
>CAIWUU010000062.1 GCA_903915955.1 uncultured Chlorobiaceae bacterium
CTGCCGCCCAGTAGGCGCTTGCGGTTGATTCGTCCCGAATGGTTTTTCCCATGATGATAATGCTATGATGTTCAGCGGGAGTGCCCCTGCAGCGACACTGGCAGAACTCCCCGTGGTTTCAGTGCTCCCCGCAACACCTCGACCGCCAACTCCTCACAATCTTCAGTGGGGGAGTAGGTGCAGAGGTAGCTGCTTATTTCAGGAAAATAGTTGATGATATACGGAGTACCAAGCGACAGGAGTATCAGCGGGCTCTCTTTCGGTACAATCCCGACGAGAGAGTGAATGAACTGCTGCTGTTGGGCGGAAAGTTTCAGGGCACCGGAGCTGCTCAGTGACTGGCTGTAGGAGGTGACGATCACCGCTTTTGCCGTTTTCGCCAGTTCGGTGGCATTCGCATAAGTAAGCGAATCGGTGCCGGGGTTGATTCTGATATGGTTGACCGTATAAAACTTGTCGAGCTGCCGGATATACTTCTTGCCGGTCTCATTGTTTATTCTGTCCTGCACGATAATATTCACCATCCCCTCGGTTGGTTTGAGAGGCAGGAGGTGGTTGGTGTCGCTCACCAGCGTGATGGCGCGTGAAGCAACTCTTCTTGCAAGATGCTGATGGGTGGGTGGGCTCACCTCTCTCTTGACCTGCTTCAGATTGGCCGGTTTCCGCTTCTCCATCTCCAGCCATGTTTTGGCCTGAAGGATTCTGCGCACGGAGTTGTCAATCTGCTCCATCGCAATCTCCCCCTTTTCAACCGACTTGACCACAGCGCTGTGGGTCAGCTCAGGATCGGGAGAGAAGAGCAGCAGATCATTGCCCGCCTGCACCGCCTTGACCGAGATCTCGGCAACGTTCTGGCCGTTGTAGAGCGCCTTCATGTTGAGGGCATCGGTAATAATCAACCCCTGAAAACACAGCTCTTTGCGGAGCAGATCGGTCACAATGAGCTTGGAAAGGGAGGCTGGCTCCATGCTGCCGGTCAGTTTCGGAACGGCGAGGTGACCCACCATGACGCTGATGACCCCCCGTTCAATGGCCGCCCTGAAGGGTTGCAGCTCATAGGCATCAAGCTGCTTTCGGTCCGCCTGAAGCACCGGCAGTAAAAAATGGCTGTCCACCGAAACATCACCATGGCCGGGGAAATGCTTCGCCGTTGCGATGATACCGTTCGACTGGAGCCCCTTGATGATGGCGTTCGACATGGCGATGGTCTGCGGCACGCTGTCGCCGAATGAGCGGGTGTTGATGATGGGGTTGAGCGGATTGATGTTCAAGTCAACCGTCGGGGCATAGTTTTGCTGCATCCCGATCATGGTTGCCTCTTCGGCAATGGCCACCGCCATCTCTTCGGCAAGCTCCGGATCCTGCGTGGCCGCTACCGCCATATTCGGCGGAAACTCCGTTGCTCCGCTGAGGCGCATGGCCACCCCCCGCTCCATATCCGAGCTTATCAGCAGAGGATGGGGCGCAATCGACTGAAAATGGTTGATGTACGTAGCTGCGGTGAGCGCATCGCCCTTGAGCAGCATGATGCCTCCAACCTTGCCTTCATGCACCAGTCGGCTCAGGAGATGGTACTCCTTGTGCTGCTGGTGGATAGTGTGAGGCTCAATTTGTGCGATCAGCATCTGCCCCACCTTTTCCGGCAGGCTCATCCCCTGCAGTTGCTCTTCAATGCTCGAATCCTTGCGGCTGAAGATCTGCTGGGCACACCACCTCTCTGTGCCAGGCTTTGCATGAGCCAATACGGGCAGAGAGAGCAGGAGAATGAGCAGCAGTCGGGCTCTTCCCCGCATCATGAACAGCAGATGTTGAGCTGCCTTGAGGCAGGAGCCTTGCGCAGAGACGTTGCGGGAAGGATGCTCTCAAGAGGGAGTTCCGGGGTATCGTTTCCGGGGAGGCAGTATCTCTTGCCACCCTCGCGCGAACGATCAAAAATATGTTTTTCTCTCATGACCTTTGGTGCGAATCTCTTTACATTATTGCTTACAAACTCTTTAAATCACTCTTTTCTTGACAGGAACTTTACAGATGTTTCAATAATCCCGTTATTGATCTCTCTTTATATCTCAGTGAAGTATAGAAAGTCAAGATAAAGAAAGTATAATATTCTGAAAGGCTGCATAAAGGAAGAAATCCAAAAAGCTGAGGTTGATGCGTGGGGTGGGAAAATCGGAGCAGGTGAGTACCCTCGCGGATGGCGAAGCCCCCTGCGATGTCTGCGTGTGCATAAAATCGCTCGAACAGCAGCCCGTCGGCAGGTACCCCGACCTCAACGACCACCCTTTGATGCTGTAAGAACAACGTAACGTGATGGAGAACAACCAATGATCGCCAATAATACTGTTTTGGTCAACATGGATATTGCCCCTCTGGATGGGGTTGATGTCAGCAATGAAGAGGTAGTCATTACCACGCCGTTTGATACCAGCAAAATTCGGGTAGAAACCAAAAATACCCAAATGGATTCCTTGATAAAACGCATCAAGAATAAAGAGATTGATCTTGCCCCAGGATTTCAGCGCCGTGCCGGAATATGGAGTGATAAAGCCCAGAGTCTGCTTATTGAGTCGATGTTGATAAAAATCCCTTTACCGGCATTCTATATGGATGCAACTGATGATGGGTGCTGGTTGATTGTTGATGGATTGCAGCGCTTGACAACTATCCGCAGATTTGTGATTTCTGAAGAGTTGGCGTTATGCGGGTTGGAATTTTTAACGGATTATGAAGGGAAAAAGTTTAGCGAATTACCTCGTAGTTTTCAGCGTCGTATTGAATGAGACCGATATTGTTGTGTATCAGATTCAGCCAGGCACGCCCGATGATGTGAAATTTGATATTTTCAGGCGAATTAATACGGGTGGCGAACCATTGAGCGCCCAGGAGATTCGCCATGCCCTGAATCAGGGAGATGTTACTCAATGGTTGGAAAGATTGGCAAATTCTGATGCATTTAAGGATGCTACGGAGAGGGGCGTTTCTCCTAAGCGAATGGATGATCGAGAATGTGTTTTGCGTTTTTTAGCGTTTAGTCTCTCTCCTCCAACGAGCTACAAGGAAAATAATTTTGACCTGTTTCTTAATAGTGCGATGCAGAGAGCGAACAAGCTTGATTCAAAAGTGTTGCAGGAGTATGAGAATCTTTTTTATAAAGCAATGAACACTGCTCAACAGATATTTTGTGGCGATGCCTTTCGTAAGCGATATAATGAAATGGACTCACGTTATCCAATCAACAAGGCGCTTTTTGAAGCATGGTCGGTAGCTCTTGGTAAACTTGATGCCAATGAATACTCCTCGCTTATAAGGGATAGGGCGGTTGTCAAAACAAAATTTTTATCGCTTATGAATGATGACAAAGAGTTTGAAGCGGCAATTTCTCAAGGGACTGGTTCGGTCAAACGGGTTCGTTACCGTTTTGCTCAAATTGAGAACATTATAAAATGAGATTGGTGCCCCTGCACTATCTTGAAGTCAAGATTGCGTCCGTACCCTGGTTTCCTGTCATTAATGGTGGGCGCATTAATGACTATCATTTGAGGTTGGGATAAAAAAACAGGCACGGAAGAACAGATGCGACCGATAGAATATAATGCGTATATCTGAAGTAACCTATGCTGAAAGCTGAATTATTTGAAGTTGTCGCCAATGGTGAGAACTCCGGTGTGGAATTTAAACGGGATGATATCCGGCCTGAGCAACTGGCAAAAGAGATTGTTGCTTTTGCGAATCTTCAGGGTGGCAGGATTTTCCTTGGCGTTGAGGATAATGGAGAGTTTACCGGGCTTCAGCGTGCCAATGCGCAGGAGTGGGTGCTTAATGCGTTCAGGGACAAGGTTCACCCTCAAATCATTCCATACTATGAAGAGATAAAGCTTGAAAAGGGGTTCCGAATCGGGGTGATAACAATTGTTGCCGGAATATCAAAACCCTATGTGATGCGCCACAATAACCGCGAAGAGGTCTATATCCGAATGGGCGACCGCTCTGAACTTGCGTCACGGGAACAGCAACTGCGCCTGTTTGAAAGCGGCGGGCTGCTTCATGTTGAGGTGCTGCCGGTTGCGGGAACCTCATTATCCACGCTTGACAAAAGCAGGCTCTCTTATTATCTGCAAGATATTATCAAGGATCCTGAGATACCACAAACCGATGACGAATGGATAGAACGCCTGCTTGGTCTTGGGTTGATGGCTGATGATGGTATGGGAAACAGGGTCTGCTCAATAGCAGGATTACTCTGCTTTGGCATAAAGCCCCGCCGTTTTCTCCCTCAGGCAGGATTGCGGGTTATGGCTTTTCAGGGGAGTGATAAAGAGTATCAGGCGCTGCTTGATGTGGCGCTTGATGCCCCGTTGGTCGGCCGATGGCAACGCTCTCCATCAGGGCACAAGGAGTTGATTGATGAGGGTTTGATTGAAAAGTTTTCTTCTCAGATAGAGCCTTTTATCACTCAGGAGGCAGCCGTGATTGATAAAAATATGCGGCGGGAAAAAAGCTGGTATTATCCATGGGAAGCCATCCGCGAAACCGTCATCAATGCTCTGGCTCACCGAGACTGGACAAGGTCGGTCGATATTGAGGTGACAAATTACTCTGATCGGCTTGAAGTTATCAGCCCGGGGAAACTTCAGAATTCGATGACAGTCAGCAAAATGGTTGCCGGACAACGTTCACCCCGAAATACCCTGATCATGGAAATTCTGCGTGACTATGGGTATGTCGATGCGAGAGGTATGGG
Organism: uncultured Chlorobiaceae bacterium; assembly: GCA_903915955.1. Taxonomy (GTDB): domain Bacteria; phylum Bacteroidota; class Chlorobiia; order Chlorobiales; family Chlorobiaceae; genus Chlorobium. The sequence goes on from CAIWUU010000062.1 coordinate 4,742, forward strand.
AGTGCGAACCAAGGTTATTCCTCTCATGCGGAACATCAATCAGGCAGAACCGGTATTTGAGGCAACTGAGGATTATCTGAAAACGATATTGTACCGGAAGAGAGCAGGCAGGTAGTTGCTATAGAGTGAATAAGTCTGCTCTGTGCCCGGCTTTGCATGCGCCAAACCGGGCAGAGAGATCAGGAGGAAAAAGAGTCAGAGGAACCACTGCCCCATCATGAGCAGCAGATGTTGAGCTGCCTTGAGGCCATAGCTTCATCGAGTCGTTTGACCGGCGTTGTTACCGGAGCCGCCAGCACAACCTCCGGCGTTGTTTCAGCCTCTCGGGCAATGCTGAGCAGCGCTTCGGCGAACAGATCAAGCGTCTCCTTTGACTCGGTCTCGGTCGGCTCAATCATCAGCGCCTCACTGACAATAAGCGGGAAGTAGATGGTCGGGGCATGAAAGCCGTAGTCGAGCAGCCGTTTTGCAATATCAAGCGTTCTGACACCATAAGCTTTTTTCTGCCGGTCTCCCGAAAGGCAGAACTCGTGCATCACCGGCTTCGGATAGGGGAGGTCGTAGCTTTCGAGCAGCAGGCTGAGCAGGTAGTTGGCGTTGATGATGGCGTTTTCCGAGACCCGGCGCAGGCCGTCGGGGCCGAGCATCCGGATGTAGGTGTAGGCCCTCACCAGCACGGCAAAGTTGCCATAGAAGTTCATCATCCGGCCGATGCTCTCCGGGCGATCGTAGGAGAGTTTGTAGGTTGTTCCCTCTTTCACAATAATCGGAACCGGCAGATAGGGCACCAGCTTTTCGCTGATGCCGACCGGGCCGCTCCCTGGGCCGCCGCCGCCGTGAGGCGCTGAAAAAGTTTTGTGGAGGTTGTAGTGCATTACATCAAAGCCCATGTCGCCGGGGCGGGTGATGCCGAGGAGGGCGTTCATGTTGGCCCCGTCCATGTAGAGCAGGCTGCCGTTGTCGTGCACCATTTTGGCCATCTGCTGAATATCCTTTTCAAAGAGGCCGATGGTATTGGGGTTGGTCAGCATCAGCGCGGCCACATCGCTATCGAGTTTTTGGCGAAGATCCTCCAGATCGGTGCGTCCGTCGGCATTGCCCTTGACGGAGATAATCTCATAGCCCGCCAGTGCGGCGGAGGCGGGGTTGGTGCCGTGCGCCGAGTCAACCACAAGCAGCTTGTGCCGTTTTGCTCCTCCCTGTGCCTCGTGATATTTCTTGATCAGCAGAATGCCGGTCAGCTCTCCATGGGCGCCTGCTGCCGGTTGCAGCGTGACGGCAGCCATGCCAGCAATTTCGCGAAGCATCTCCGCCAGTTCATACATGAGCTGCAACGCTCCCTGTGTGGTTTCCGCAGGCTGTAGCGGGTGAAGGGCACTGAATCCCGGCAGATCGCTGGTGTAGTCGTTGATTTTGGGATTGTACTTCATGGTACAGCTTCCCAACGGATACATATTCTTGTCAACGTGGTGGTTCAGGTTCGAGAGCCGTACAAAGTGGCGCACCACCTCGCTCTCCGGCACCTCCGGCAGATCGGCTGGAGCCTTGCGCAGAAACGTTGAGGGGATGATACTCTCAAGAGGCAGTTCAGGACAATCGTTTTTAGAGAGGCTGTATCCCTTGCGTCCCTCGCGGGAAAGATCAAAAATAAGTTTTTCTCTCATGACCTTTGGTGGAAATCTCGTTATATTGTTATTTATCAACTCTTTAATTCAGTCTTTTCTTGACAGGAACGTTATGGATGTTTCAATAATCCCGTTTTTGATCTCTCTTTAAATCTCAGGTAAACATAGAAAGTTAAGATAAGAAAGTATAATATTCTGAAGGTTGAATATTTTTCTTTCTAAAAGGGTACATACCTGGGGGACAACATTACTTATTGATTGATTTCTCTCCTGAAGATGGGGTACAGCACACAATCAACAATGGAAAACAACGTATCGATTTTAGGTGACTTATGCTGAAAGCTGAATTATTCGAAATTGTCGCGAATGGTGAGAATTCCGGGGTGGAATTTAAACGGGATGATCTTATACCGGAAGAGGAAAAATGGGTGATTGAACTCTTCTTGAGAAAGCATAAAGCGCCAAAGATAACGATGGAGAAAACCCATGCTTAAGCATCTGAAATTTCATAACGTCGGGCCATCTCCAGCCATGGAGCTGGAATTCGGTAAACGGCTGAACCTGCTCACCGGTGATAATGGCTTGGGCAAGAGTTTTTTGCTTGATATTGCCTGGTGGTCGCTCACTCGTAAATGGCCTGCAGAGATAAATCCAAAGCTGACTGCCGGAAAAAAAGCGTTGCCTGCAACTGACGGTGATGCGAAGATTAGTTTCTCTTTTTCCAGTAAGAGTAAGGAAGAGAGCTACGACAGTACTTATCTGCGCAAGGAGCAGGCCTGGACTGGACTGGCTGGGCGTCCGGCCAATCCGGGCCTGGTTCTCTATGCCATGTCGGACGGCAGCTTTGCGTTGTGGGATCCGCACCGCAATTATTGGCGTACTCAGGATGGGCTTGATGTTCAGGATCGAACGCCAGCTTATGTGTTCAGTCCGGCAGAGGTTTGGGACGGCCTGCCCGGCAAGGATAATACCTGGCTGTGTAATGGGTTGGTTCGCGACTGGGCGGGCTGGCAGAAAGAAAAAGGAGCGTCGTTAAAACATCTGAAAGAGGTACTGAAAGTGCTGTCGCCTTCAAGCAAGGAGAGTCTTGAACCTGGTGATTTAACAAGAATCAGCCTTGATGACGTGCGTGACATGCCCACCATCCGGATGCCGTACCAGCAGGATGTTGCTGTTGTGCATGCATCTTCCGGTATGCGTCGTATTATGGCGCTGGCCTATTTTCTGGTGTGGACGTGGGAAGAGCACAAACAGGCGGCAAAACAACTTGGTGAACCCGCTACTACACAGATTACGTTTCTCATTGATGAAATTGAATCCCATCTGCATCCCGGCTGGCAACGCAGCATTGTGCCTGCATTGCTTTCTGTCATGGAAAAACTGACCAAAAATGCGGAGGTGCAGTTGATTACGGCAACTCACTCACCCCTGATTATGGCTTCAGTTGAACCGCTTTTCGATTCTGAGCAGGATGCCTGGTTCGATCTTGATTTTGAACGAAAAAAAGTGGTGCTGCGCCGTCGTGGCTTTGAAAAACATGGAGATGCTGCGTCGTGGCTTGTCAGCGAGGCGTTCGATTTAAAAAGCAGTCGATCATTGGAGTACGAACGGTTGATTGAGGATGCTGCAGAGCTTTTGGAGAGACCTCAGACAAGCCGTGCGCAGATCGAAAAAATGCATAAGAAACTCATTGATGCTTTGGGGCCAAAAGACGAATTTTTATTTCGCTGGCGCTCTATCTGTGATAAGAAGAGGAGAGCTGAATGATTCCAGTTACACTTCAAGCTGAGCCCGCAGATTTTGATATTGAGGTTCGCCAAAAGGGTCTTGTCTGGCTTGCAGCGGAGGGCATTTCTTCTCATGCAGTACTTTCAAAATCCGTAAAGCTTCCAAATTATTGGAGCCACTCCAACAAGCAGCTCTGGGACGCTTATTCTGGAGTTTGTGCATATCTGGCGATCTTCTTTGAATGGGGTACCGGAGCGTCATCTACGGATCATTTCGTTGCCAAGTCAAGATATCCTGAGGATGCGTATGAATGGAGTAATTATCGCTTATCCTGCCTTGGAGCTAACCGAAACAAGAACAAGTTTGATGATGTACTCGATCCGATGGGATTACCACCAAATACGTTCGTGATCAACTTCGCTTCCGGCAAGATATATCCAAACCCATCTCTAACAGCAACGCTGAAATCGGCAGCTCACAAAACGATTCGTCGCCTCAAACTTGACAGCCCGGAAAATAATTCGATGCGGGCTCGACATTTCAGTGACTATATCAATGGTGATGTTTCGCTAAACCATCTCTCTCGTTATTCACCATTTGTTCATGCGGAGATTCTTCGTCAAGGGCTGTTATGAACATAGTGCAACCTGTTTTTCAGGCAGAGTGTATCAGTTTTCAGCTCCACTTTTTTCTTCAATCTTCTCCATAGCCTCTTTAGCGGCAAGCTGCTCTGCATCTTTTTTGCGTCGCGCAGTTCCTGTCCCAATGATCTGTTCACTGCAGCTTACCGTAACCGTAAAGGTTTTTGCATGTTCTGCCCCGGCTTCGGCAAGAACAGTATAGAGGGGTGGCGGCAGATGGTGTGACTGGGTGTACTCGATAAGGCGGCTTTTGTAGTTGTGCTCAGCGGCAACGATGGAGTTGAAATTGACATGTTCAATGATGTGGCGGATAACAAAATCATAAGCCTTCTGCAGCCCCTTGTCGAGATAAATGGCGCCAATAAGCGACTCGAAAGCATCAGCAAGGGCTGATTCGCTACCCCTGATGTTCTGGTGATCAGGCGATTCACCAAGGATGATGTGATTGCCAAGTGCAAGAGTGCGGGCAAATCCGGCAAGAGAGCGGCTGTTGACAATTTTTGCACGAGTACTCGAAAGCTCACCCTCTGCGCTCGCAGGAAAATTTCTGAAGAGATAGTCGGAGATCAGGAGACCAAGCACCGAGTCGCCAAGAAACTCAAGACGCTGGTTTGACTCTAAAGATTCTTGTGTGAGAGGGTTATGAACAAAAGAGCGGTGAGTCAACGCTGTCTGGTAGAGCAGCATATTGTTGCCAGCTTCCCCAAGAAGATTGGTTACATACTCAACAGTTTCGGCAGAAAGGTTACAACTGGTATCGCAACTACCAGCAGCCCTCTCAGAACTTCCTCCAAAACTCCTGGAGCTCCCAAAAGCCACCAGCTTTTGCCATAACTGATCCAACGCTGGCAATCTTGCTCCTCAGAGCGAAGAGCCGTTCCTGAAAATGATAGAGCCGTTATGTCCTCCAAACCCGAAGCCATTGTTGAGCGCATACTCTATGGTCCGTTTTTTCGGAAAGTTCGGGGTTACATCCAGGTCAACCATCGGGTCAAGATTGTCGAGGTTGATCGTTGGCGGAACGGTCTGGTGCTGCAGGGCAAGAAGACAGGCAATTGATTCAACAACTCCGGCGGCGCCCAAAAGGTGCCCTGTCATTGACTTGGTTGCGCTGATACTGAGTTTGTAGGCATGCTCGCCAAAAAGCGTTTTGATGGCAGCAACTTCGGCAAGGTCACCCAGTGGTGTCGACGTGCCGTGGGTATTGATGTAGTCGATCTGTTCGGGCACAATACCAGCCATTGTTATGGCAGTTCTCATGGCATTTACTGCGCCGAGTCCTTCAGGGTGTGGAGCTGTCAGGTGATAGGCATCGGCGGTTGCGCCAACTCCAACAATTTCACCGTAAATTTTTGCTCCGCGAGCCTTTGCCGACTCAAGCGATTCAAGAATCAGCGATCCCCCACCTTCGCCCATCACAAAGCCGTCACGATCGCGGTCGTAAGGGCGTGATGCCTGCTGTGGCCGGTCGTTTGCCGTAGAGAGCGCTCTGGCTGAGTTAAAGCCACCAACACTCATCTGGGTTATTGGCGCCTCTGAACCGCCGCATACCATATAATCAGCCATACCTGCCTGAATCAGCAAGTAGGCATCCATAATGGCATGAAGTGATGTTGCGCACGCGGACGAGGTTGCATAGTTTGGCCCCATGAGCCCATGCCGGATAGAGATCTGTCCGGCAGCAATGTCGGGAATGAGCATGGGAATAAAGAAGGGGCTGATACGTCTCGGCCCTTTTTCCAGGAAGGTCTTGAACTGCTGCTCGTAGGTGGTCATCCCTCCAATACCCGAACCATGCACCACACCGATTCTCAGCGGGTCAATCTCTTTGAGGTCAAGCCCTGAATCCTGCAGCGCCTGACCTGCGGCGATAACAGCATACTGACAATAGGGGTCCATCCGGTCGGCAGATTTTCTGTCGATATGGTCTGCCGCCAAAAATCCTTTCAGCTCGCAGGCAAAGGTTGTGGCAAAATCAGTGGTATCGAAATAGGTGATTGGCGCCGCACCGCTCTTTCCATGAAAGAGGGAGTCCCAGAACTCCTCTTTGGAAAGACCTACAGGAGTTAAAACTCCTATTCCGGTAATAACAATTCTTTTGCGATCCTGAGCCATAGCTTCTGATTTAACTTTATTGCCGTTTGCCTGCTTTGCGATAATCCAAAGTTACTTCTTGCCCACGATGTAATCGATAGCCTGCTGTACAGTGCCAATTTTCTCTGCATCTTCATCAGGAATCTGTACGCCGAACTCGTTTTCGAGCTCCATGATCAGCTCAACGGTATCGAGCGAATCTGCACCGAGATCATCAGAAAATTTTGATTCCATCTTGATCTGATCTTTGTTGACGCCCATCTTGCTGACGATAATATCGTACACTTTATCTTTGATTTCTGCCTGAGTCATTGTGTTGTTCTCCAGATTAAGAGTTGGTTGTTAGAATGAAAATTTTAAAAAAGTCTGCCAATATACAAAGAAAATAACCTTACCCAAATCACATAACCATACCGCCATTAACGCTGATGACCTGGCCGGTTATATACGAAGATTGGTCGCAGGCAAGAAATGCTACGGCATTGGCTACATCTTCCGGAGTACCGAAGCTGGCCAGCGGGATCGCTTCGAGCATTTTCTGACGAACGTCAGCGGAGAGTGCGTCGGTCATTTTCGATGAGATAAATCCGGGAGCAACGGCGTTTGCCCTGATGTTTCGGGATGCAAGCTCCTTTGCGACGGATTTCGTGAAGGCAATGACGCCCCCTTTTGATGCAGCATAGTTGGCCTGGCCGGCATTGCCCATAAGTCCGACGACTGAAGCAATGTTGATGATTGATCCTGAGCGCTGCTTCATCATGATGCGGCTGACCGCCTTGGTGCAGGCAAAAGTACCTTTCAGGTTGACGGTAAGCACCGCATCCCAATCCTCTTCGCTCATTCGCATCAGCAGACCATCTTTGGTAATACCAGCATTGTTGACGAGAATATCAATTCTTCCGGTCTCGGCAGCAATGTCATTAAAAGCGTTCTGTACGGCTGTCGCGTTGGTGACATCGAGCTCAAAACAGTAAGCCTTTCTTCCAAGTTTTTTTACCCCTTCGGCACTCTCCGTCAGCCATTCAGCCTTGATGTCACACAGCACAATATCGGCGCCTCTGGCTGCCAGGTTATACGCAATAGCCTGCCCGATTCCTCTGGCTGATCCTGTGACAACAGCGATTTTTCCTTCAAACATAGTTTTCAGTCAGTTGATATTATTTATGAAACCAGAGGCTGAATATCTGCGGCGGTATCAACCCCACGGATAGCCACACTTTTGTCAATTCGTTTGATCAGACCCTGCAACACTTTCTGCGGGCCAACTTCAATAAACTCCCTTACTACGCCCAGCACCATTGCCTCTATTGATTGTGACCACAGAACAGAGCTTGTCAGTTGCAGAATCAGATTCTGGCGGATCTCTGTCGCACCAGTTACAGGACGGGCTACAGCATTCATGCAGACCGGAATCGCGGCACTCTTTATCTCCATAAGGTCAAGCGCTGCGGCAAGCTCCTTTTCGGCAGGCTTCATGAGAGGGGAGTGAAATGCTCCCGAAACCACCAGCTCTTTTGCCATACGAGCCCCTTTGGAGGGAGCAAGCGCCACCGCTTTTTTAACTGCAGCAATATCACCGGAGAGAACAATCTGTCCGGGCGAGTTGAAATTGGCTGCCTGAACAATACCCTCTGTACTGGCCTCTTCAAGGAGTTCAGCGAGCGCGCTGTCGGGCATGCCGATAATGGCGGCCATGGTACCGGGGTTTTGCTGCCCTGCATTCTGCATCAGCTCACCGCGCTTTGCTACAATGCGCACGGCATCATCAAAGCTTATGGCTCCGGCAAAGCAGAGAGCGGTATACTCACCGAGGCTGTGGCCTGCGGTCATGGTGACATCGTTGCCCCCGAGCAGTGTGGCAACCACAATGCTGTGCAGAAAGATCGCCGGTTGGGTATACTGTGTCTGACGAAGCTCCTCCTCGCTGCCCGAAAACATGATATCGGTTATTGAGTAGCCGAGCAGCTCATTCGCCCTCTCCATCATAACGCGGGCGGCAGGGAAATTGTCGAAAATATCGCGTCCCATACCGCAGTACTGGGAACCCTGTCCCGGAAAAACAAAAGCTTTCATGACCTCCTTATTGCCATTTTATATAGATACCGCCCCATGTATAACCAGCACCAAAACTGACCAGCACCAGATTTGAACCCGTGTGCAGTTTTTGCTCCTCATCAAGTTCAGCCAGGCAGATTGGAATGGTTCCAGCCGTTGTGTTGCCGTAACGGGCGACGTTTGAAACAACTTTACCTGCATTAATACCCATTCGTTCCCCGGTGGCATCTATAATTCGCTGATTGGCCTGATGAGGAACAAGGTAGTCAACATCGTCACCCGTGAGGTTGTTGCGACTCATGATTTCAGTGGCCACATCAGCCATGGAGGTGACTGCAGCCTTGAAAACCTGCCGGCCATCCTGGCGGATAGAGTGCATTTTCTGGTCGATGGTTTCGTGTGTTGCCGGATGCAGACTTCCCCCACCACTCATCAGAAGACGATCCTTGCCATTTGTGCCATCAGAGTAGAGGCGCACATCAAGAATTCCATAGCCCTCCTCTTTTGCAGGCTCAACAATGACACCGCCAGCGCCATCTCCAAAAAGAATAGCCGTAGAGCGATCGGTATAGTCAATGACGGACGACATCTTGTCGGCGCCAATGACCATCACCTTTTTGTGAGCCCCGCTTTCGATAAGTCGGGCAGCAATGTTCAGTGCGTAAAGAAATCCGGAGCATGCCGCATTGACATCAAATGCCCAGGCGTTGGTGGCACCAATAATACTTTGTGCAATACATGCCGTTGAGGGGAAGAGCATGTCCGGTGTCATGGTAGCCACAATAATCACCTCTATCTCATCAGCCCCGATCTCTCTTTTTTCAAGAAGCTGCCGGGCAACCTCCCCGCACATGTACGATGTTGCTTTTGTCGGATCCTTGAGTATTCTTCGTTCACTGATACCGGTCCTCGAACGAATCCATTCGTCGTTGGTCTCAAGCATGAGTTCAAGCTCATGATTGGTCAGAATATCGGGAGGTAAGTAGTTTGCCGTGGCCGTGATTGCAGCTTTCATGCGTTGTATGCAGTTTTTCTATTGTTCAGAAAGAACTTCCGCGATATGCTCATTGACTCTTTTTTCGATCATGTGTTCAGCCATAAAGATCATGTTCTTTATCCCTCTTGAGGAGGAGCGCCCGTGGCCGACAATGGAGATACCGTCAACCCCGAGAAAGGGGACACCACCAAATTTCTCTACATCAAAAGGTTCAAACATTCCCCTGAACATACCGGTTGTCAAAGCCGCAATATCCTGGCTGAACTGCCCGGAGATAACAAGTTTTTCAAGTGATTGCCTGAACAACGTGCCAAGAAATTCAGGAATACTCTCACCGAACTTCAGGATGGTGTTGCCCACAAGACCATCGCAGACGACGATGGTGGCCTTGCCTTTCAGGATATCATGCCCCTCGATGTTGCCCATAAAGCTTATTTTCCCCTGGCTGTCAGCCTCTTTCAGCAGTCGGTATGCCTGCTTGAGAAGCTCCGGCCCCTTGCCCTCCTCTTCACCGATATTGAGCAGGCCAACAAGCGGTTTTTCAATTCCAGCACCATAACGCTGATAGATGGTCAGCATTTCAGCAAACTGCACAAGGTTTTCAGGTTTGCAGTCTACATTGGCGCCCACATCGACAATATTGGTCAACCCCTCCCCCAAGCGCGGAAAATAGGCGTAAATAGTCGGGCGAAGCACTCCGGGAAGCCTGCCAAGCACAAAGAGCGAGGCAGCCATCTGCGCACCGGTATTGCCCGCGCTGACAAACGCATCCGCCTTTTTGGCCTTGCAGAGCTGCAACCCCTGGACGAGTGACGAATTCTGCTTTGTCTTTACAGCGGTGGCGGGAATATCCTCCATGGTCACCACCTCCGGCGCATGCAGAAACGTCAGATTAAGCGCACTGAGGTCATAACCGGCAAGCAGCGGCTCTACGTTTTCCGACTGCCCTATAAGGATAATTGCAAACCTGTTACTGCTCTCCTGCAGGGCCTGAACAGTTCCCTCTATCACACAGGCGGGCGCATGGTCTCCGCCCATGGCGTCAACGACAATGGTCAACATGATGGGGTGCCTTGTTAGTTAGTTAATCAGCTCTTTGCCATTTTATTGACCACACATCTGCCACGGTAATGTCCACAATGGCGGCATGCGCGATGCGGAAGGGTTGGCTCACCACAGTTCGGGCAATTGACCGTCATTGCCGGTTTTGTGCGGGCATTAAACTGGGCTCGTCTCTTATCCCGTCGGGATTTCGACATTTTGGCTTTAGGATTGGCCATGGTACGACTCTCTCTTTATTAAATCAGTTAACAATATTTTTTTTCAGTTTTTCAAGCGACTCCCGCCATGCGCTTCTCTCTTCAGACCCAGGCTCCACAGCATCCACTGTACGTTCACCGCCGTCATAGAGCCTGCACTCCGTATTCCCTTCACAGGTGACCTTTACCGGTATGGACAAGATCAGCGCGTCGCAAACATCGTCAGTAATATCAATATATTCAGCACTCTTTGCTATCTGACGGTGCTCATCAATCCAGTCCTCCTCTCTCTCAAGCGTTGTACCGAATGTATAAAAAAGATCAAGCGAACCATCAAGAATCCGTGACACCGGTTCGAGACATCTGTCGCAGGTAAAATCAGCCTCAGCCGATGTCGTGATGGTGACCGATATCTCCTCATCACTTTTCCGGGCCACCACATGAACTCTTACCTCACCGGCAAGACCGGCTTCAGTAAACTGCCGGCCCTCAAAATCACCTGCTTTGCAGGTAAAATCAAGCTCGTTAACTCCCTCCACAAGCGCACTTGTGCGGATCTCTACCAGCGGTTTCTCTTTATGCATAGAACCATCTTTTCAATAAAAGAGAATCAATGTACAAAAATTATTACGGAAAATGAAAGTTGTCAACTCTTCAACGAACAGCAAAAGGGATAAAAAACCGGTTTTTCATTTTTGAATTTTAAAAAACAGGTGTATATTAGCCGACGCAGATTCCGTGGTAGCTCAATGGTAGAGCATGCGACTGTTAATCGCAGGGTTGCAGGTTCGAGTCCTGCCCGCGGAGCAAAAAAGAGGAGAGATTACCTTCATCTTTTGATTATTTGGGATCATGCGTACAACGAACAGAGACAACCTTCTGCTTACCCCTGGCCTGAAGCTATCGGGCTTTGGTACTTCTGGGGGAGCTGCTTTTTAGTTCGTTTTCACCGTCAGAGAGAACATTGTTTAAAGCCACCACTCCCCCCAGGATTGGTGGCTTTGTTCATTTAACAGGATAAAAGAGCAAAAGGAGTAATGTTATGATGAATTATAAAAAGTATGCGCCATATCCCCAGGTTGCCATCTCTGACAGGAGCTGGCCCGACAAAAGCATTACCAAAGCTCCGATATGGAGCAGCGTTGATCTGCGTGATGGCAACCAGGCGCTTCCCGTACCAATGAGCGTCGACGAGAAAGTTGCCATGTTCCAGCTTCTTGTCTCGATTGGCTTCAAAGAGATAGAGGTTGGCTTTCCCTCAGCATCTGCAACGGAGTATGCCTTTGCCCGGCGTCTGATTGAGAGCAATCTCATTCCTGACGACGTCACCATCCAGGTGTTGACGCAGGCACGGGAACACTTGATTCGCAAAACCTTTGATGCGGTCAAAGGGGCGAAACATGCCATTATTCACCTCTACAACTCAACATCGACCCTGCAGCGTGATGTGGTTTTCCGCAAAAACAGGGAGGAGATCAAGGCCATTGCCATCGAGGGGACAGAGCTTGTTCGTCGTCTCAAGGAAGAGTCAGGCAATACCGGCATCCGTTTTGAATACAGTCCTGAAAGCTTTACCGGCACCGAGCTCGACTATGCGCTTGATGTCTGTCATGCGGTTATGGATAGCTGGGGCGCATCGGTAGACAATAAAATTATCCTCAATCTGCCCTCAACGGTTGAGATGTCGCAACCCAATATTTATGCTGACCGGATTGAGTGGTTTTGCCGCAACATCAAGGCGAGGGATGCTGTGCTGATCAGTGTTCATGCCCATAACGACCGTGGCACGGCCGTGGCAACCGCTGAACTGGCCCTGCTGGCTGGTGCCGATCGCGTCGAGGGTGCACTCTTTGGCAATGGTGAGCGATGCGGCAACATGGATATTGTCACCATGGCGCTCAACCTCTTCACACAGGGCGTAGATCCTGAACTCGATTTTTCTGATCTGCCCCGCATCCGCGAAGTTTACCGGCGCTGCACCCGTATGGATATTCATCCCCGTCACCCCTACTCGGGAGAGCTGGTCTATACCGCTTTTTCCGGTTCGCATCAGGATGCCATCAGTAAAGGGATGAAAGCGCAACCCACTTCACCCGGTGGTTTGTGGGCGGTACCCTATCTTCCCATTGATCCACAGGATGTTGGCTGCAACTATGAAGCCATTGTGCGTATCAACAGCCAGTCAGGCAAGGGGGGGGTCGCTTATGTGCTTGAGAAAGATTACGGTATCCAGATTCCGAAGTGGATGCAGCCCGATTTTGCTGAAGCAGTGCAAGGCGTAGCCGACACGACCGGCAATGAACTTGCACCAGATCAGATTTATGAGCTCTTCCATACTGAATATGTAAAGCTCATGGAGCCCTTTGCCATCAAAAAGTGCAAGATCAAATGGGACGACAGAGATCTTGAGCGAAATGACGAAGAGGCAACCGCAATCAGTTGTCTTGTACAGTCGAAGGAGAGAGAGCTCAGCTTTGAGGCGCAGGGCAACGGCCCGCTTGATGCCTTTGTCAAAGGATTTAGTAAAGAGAGCGGGCTCGATTTCACGATTGACGAATTCAGCGAGCATGCTATCGGCCGGAGCGCCAAAGCGCTGGCCGCAGCTTACATCAAGATCAGTTGCGCCGACGGGCGCATCTCTTTCGGCGCTGGTATCGACTCCAATATCAGCCTTGCATCAATCAAGGCAACGGTGAGCGCCCTGAACAGGCTTCAGTAAAGGGTTTCGTGGCAGAGCGTCAGGCCGTTGCCTGGCGCTTCTCCTGCAGTATCAGGAAAATCGAAAAAGCTACTCCCGGCAGCCATCCAAAAAGGGTAAGAAGCCCGCTCAGCATAATGGTGCCAGCCTCCTTGTTTGTTACGGCGGCGGGGGGAAGAATAAATGCCAGAATCCATCTGCGAATATCCATTGCTATCTCCGATTTTTATGGTGATTTTATGGTGAAACAATGAAGAATTTAGTATTAAACCCAAAATAAGCAATGCAAAAACTCTTTTCAGAACCATTCCTGAAAAATGCCCCTTGCAATGCCACTTCAGTGTCTCCTTTGCCGGGAAAAAGAGAGGAGCTTTTTCCTGGCTCTTTCGAGAGAGAGATCAGCAGAAGCCTGAATAATTATACAGGCTCTTTTCCACACAATTGCTTGCATTGTAATTCTAAAATTGTAAATTGGCTTCCCTTCAGAAATAATCCTGAGTAAAAGTACTCTTGATTTGTTGAACATAAATTGAAATAACTTGCTTAAGAAAGTTCATCCCGACACGGTTTTGGATGATGTAGAGGTTATTGACGAGCCGAATTTCAATAACTACAATACCTCTCCTGACCCGCCCAGTCCCTATGCTGACCTTGAAAAAAAGTATCGCAAAAACCGCTTTAACAAAAGCAAACCAAAAAGTACTTCCAGCTATTTCAGCGTAAGTGGCGGGGGAGCTCATCCTCTCTCCAAAAGTACTGATGGAAACAAACCGCAGAAGAGGAGGCCCAAGAAAAAAGGTTGCTTCAAGGCAGCCCGCCCACTTTCCGGCAAACCAAACCCAAACCCAAACCCAAACCAAACCCCAAATCCCAAACCGCAGCCGAAGCCGAAGCAATCCGGCGAATGAGAGAGAGGCTTTTGAGGCTCAAACAGGCCCCACCATAGCTCTGTTGCTTCTCCTCATCGACAGGAACAGCCCGGCAGTGGCCACAAGTTGGTGGTGCAGGGGCTCATAACACTTTGGTGTGACAAATGGTTTTTGAAATACAGGCCCATCGGGGAGCAAGAGCATTTTTCCCTGAAAACAGCGTGCCGGCATGCTGCCATGCAGCCACTCTTGGCGTGAGGGTGGTTGAGCTCGATCTTCTGGTGTCAAAAGATCATGAGATAGTTGTCTCTCACGACCCCTGGCTTTCAGCTCCGCTCTGCTCCGATCCGCAAGGAGAGCCATTGAGTCTGGAAGATCGATGGCGCTACATCATCTACGAGATGTCCTATACCGATATTGCAACCTTTGATTGCGGTCGGCTCCACCCCTCTTTTCCGCAACAAGCCCGGATTATCGCCGCCAAACCCCTTCTCTCCACGGTTTTCAGAGAGGTTGACGCCTTTATGGCTTCTGCCGGGATGAGCGGCACTATGCTCTATAATCTTGAGATAAAGTCATGGCCCGACAAAGATGGTCAGTTTCATCCTCCCCCGGCCCACTATGCAGAATTGGTTGTTCACCTTGTCGAAGAGGCAGGCCTCTCCTCCCGCGTCAGGATACAGTCATTCGATGAGAGGGTGGTGCGCGAGGCATGGAAGCTCAATCCAGAGCTTTGCTACGGCCTGCTGATTGATCATCTCAACAACGATGCCGGATCTCTCGATCGATTGCTGACGACACCTGGTTTTTTGCCAGCTTATCTCAATCCACACCACTCTCTTGTTGACCGTGAACTGACCGTTTTTCTGCATGAACGAGGTATCAGGATGATCCCCTGGACGGTGAATACTCCAGAAGAGATGCTTGCCATGCAACAGATTGGCGCGGACGGGATTATTACCGATTATCCAGAACTCGCCATTGCTCTCTTCAGCGGAAAGGCTCCACTTTTTTCAGGAGAGCCAGCAGGGCGTTGACCTTTGCGACAACCGATTCAGGGATCTGCATCTCCCTGTTCACTGAAGGGGTGTAGAGTATTTTGTCGAGAGAGTCAAGCACAGCAGAGAGTTCCAATCGGTTCTCCATGGAGACATTGAGCCTCAGCAATGCACCCTCCAGCTCTCTCCGTGTCATTGCTCCAGGGTTGCTCATTCCGGCTGCCTCAAGCAGGGTGAAAAGCTGTTGCTTCATCTCTCCAGCCGAAACCCTCTGTTCAGGTTGCCCTTCTGGAGCTGCCCTCCCGGCGCTTCGCTGCACTTTTCTCCTCTTCATCACAACTGCGGCGACCGTGAGCAAGAGCACGATGACGATGATGGCAGCGGTGACCGGAGCGGAAAGATTGTCCCACAGTGTTCCCGCCGCCGGAAGTTCAGCCTCATCTGCCACTCCTCCCTGGAGAGGCGCATCAACAGTGATGGTAAGAGGGTTTGAGAAAAGAGTGCTGAACGTTCTCGTTTCTGGATTGAAAACCGCAGTGCGCAGAGCGGGGATATGAAAAGTCCCCTTTGATTGAGGCCATGCGGTAACGGTTGAGGTCACGGCATCCAAAGAGCTGCTCCGCTCGGGCGGATTATGGAGAAAGCTTTCCGGAAGAGTGAGCCCGGGCAGTTGCAGAGTGTGCAGACTGCCTTTTCCTCTCATTGTCAATTGCAGCGATAGCGGCTCGCCGATTCTAATGTTTTGATGGTCGCTCAAGAGGTCGAGCGAAAAGCTGCCTATACCGCCCGAGAAGCTTTCAGGTATGGGTTCCGGAAGGGCGAGTACGGAGAGAGTGATAGAGGGCGCGGTGATGTGCAGAGGGGTTTCAGGAAGCTCTTTGAGGGCAGGGCCAATCCGCTGTTGCGGCAGCATGCACTGCATTCTGTATCCTGCGATGGTGAAGGCGCCACTCTGGAGAGGCACCACCCTGAACTGCTTGACCACCGCGCTCCTGAACAACTCCCCGCCAACTCTTTTCGGTATACTTTTTATAAAGCGCTCAGGATAGCTCTCTTTAGCCCACAGTCCCGTAAACGACGGGTTGGTTTCGTTCAATATTTTTGGCGCAACATCCCTGAAACAGAGAGTGTAGGTGAGCACTATCTCCTGGCCAACAAAAGGATGGATGTTGCTTGCTGATGAGGTGATGAAGAGGCTGTTTCCCTGCTTTTCCGAAGCATCGGTCACTGCGGGCGAGCAGCAGGCTGCAAGCAGAAGCAGGATGAAAGCAAAATATCGGGAAGGGGCAAAGCTTGTTATCATAGGGTTTATTTCATAAGTTCCCTGGATCGGGCAGCGGCGGCGGCCACCGTCTCCACAAGAATCTGACGCACACACTTGTCATCCATCACCTTCAGTCCCGCCTCGGTTGTTCCACCAGGCGTGGTGACATCACCTATGAGCTCAGCAGGATGTTTTTTGCCCGTAAGCACCATTTTCGCGGCGCCGAGCATGGTTTGTGCGGCGAGAAGCAACGCCTCGTCGTACGAAAGGCCGCACACTTTGCCACCTTCGGAAAGGGCGTCAAGCATATAAAACATGTAGGCAGGTCCACTGCCCGACAGGGCGGTTGCGGCATCCATCTGCGATTCATCCAGAATTGCCACACGACCAATCGAACGGAAGAGGTCGCAGGCAAGGGCGACATCCTTGTCTGAAGCCATCTTTCCCCGTGCCAGAGCGGTCATCCCTT
Source organism: uncultured Chlorobiaceae bacterium (assembly GCA_903915955.1). GTDB lineage: Bacteria > Bacteroidota > Chlorobiia > Chlorobiales > Chlorobiaceae > Chlorobium. The sequence continues at coordinate 21,439 of CAIWUU010000062.1, forward strand.
CACCGACAAACGCTGGAGTATTGGGCATGACTCTGATGACTCTCAAGGTTTCAATGGCGTTGTTTCTGATAAACTCCGAAGAGATACCCGCAGCAACGCTGATCAGCAGATGCTCTTCGGTGAGGAGCGGCTTCAGTTCAGCGAGCACCTCCGCAATCTGGTATGGTTTGACGGCAAGGATAATCACCTCCGCCTGTTGTGCAATCCCGGCAATTGAGCCCGCAGGCTGAAGAGGGTAGTCGGCTGAAAGAGAGTCCAGTGTGGCTTTATCCCGGTCAAAGCCAAAAATAAGAGTATTCTCCCTGTTGCAAAGACCGGCAATAAGAGCGCGGGCAATTCTTCCTGTTCCGATAAAGCCAAGATGGAGGGGGTTCATGGTATATAACGAGTTTTTGGATGTGCATCAATCGGAGAGTCGGCGGGAAAGGTAAACGGCGGGAGAAAAGCCCGCCGTTTACACAAAGAAGATTATTTACTTACTCTGCTTGACCATGTAAGCCACGGCATTACCTACCTCAGCCTCGGTGAGAGTAGCTTTTCCGCCCTTGGGTGGCATCACGCCTGCAGCGCCCTTGAATCCTTTGACTGCATTGTCAACAAGTACCGTCATACCCTTGTCAATACGGGGTTTCCATCCGGCCTTGTCACCTAATTTGGTTGCACCCATGATGCCGACTTTGTGGCATACGGCACAAGTGGTTTCATAAACGGCCTGACCCTTCGCTTCATCGTATGCCGCTTTGGCTTCGGTAGAACCAACGGATACAATAAAAAGTGCACAAAATGCTGCTGAAAGAAAACGGGACATAGCGGGTTCTCCTGTTTGATTGATTAACTGTAATGGGATAGATTGTAACTGTGCTTTTGCTAACACAACGTTATTAATACAATTTTAATGAAAGCAATCCAAATATTCGGAAAATTATTTTTCTTCGGGAGCCGCAGCGGTCAGCTCCCGCAGAAAGAAAAAGAATACAGTCTGCTTATTTCGACTTGTCCGCCATAAATGCGACCGCATTGGTTACCTGTTCGTTCGTCAGGCTTGCGTTGCCGCCTTTTGCCGGCATCATACCCGCTTTTCCCTGGAAGCCATCGATCGATTTTTTGGTCATCACCTCAAGGCCCTGGGCGATACGTGGCACCCATGCAGCCTTGTCTCCAGGTTTCGGAGCGCCCATCATGCCAGCCTCGTGACAAGCAGCACAGTTAGCATCATAGGCTGTTTTGCCAGCGGCCAATGCAGGATCAGCCGGAGCCTCCCCGGTTGCAGGCGCTGCAGTTGGAGCTGTTGTCGCTGCCGGAGCAGCCTCCTTTTTCTCTTCAGGAAACTCGAGCGAGGCCGGTGGTTTCTCAAGGCCGCATGCGCCAAGGAATAACAGGCTTGCGGTCATCAAAGGCATAAAAGGCTTCATAGTCATCATTGATACAGGTTTAGGTTGTTTGGTCGCGTGTGTTTTCAAAAACATGATCGACAGTTTAAAAATTAATCGGCATAGAGCAAAATGGTTTTTTATCCACCACTCTTTTCCTGCTGGTGCTGCAAGTCATGACGCGAGAGGCTGTAGAGATGGGTATAAAAAAGATTGAAGAGCATCACGGCGCTTTTTGCTCTCGGAGCTGACAATCCTCTGACAACAGCATCTTTGACATTGAAGAGCTCTCTTGTCAGGGCGGAGTAACTTTCAATAAAGGCATCAAGCGGAATATTTTTAGGCGTGTAGAGCATCTCCTGGCCGAAAGAGTATCGGTACGACGTTATATCAAGAGGGTCAAAGAGCAGTCGCCCCTCCTCTCTCAGCCGCTCAAAAACCTGGGTGCCGGGGGTTGGTCGCAGAATATTGATGCCCGGCACATCAAGCTTTGTTGCATGCACAAAATCAAGAATAGCCGACGGAGTATCAAGCGTATCACCGTCGAGGCCATAAATAAAGCTTCCATAGAGGCTGATGCCCGCCTCCCTTATCGAGGTAATAGCCTTGACCAGCTCCCCGGCCCGGTTCTGGTTTTTTTTATGAGCACTTCTGCTTTTTGCCTCAATACTCTCAATACCCACCAGGAGCGCCTGACACCCGGAATCAGCAAACGTTTTCAGCAACGCATGCTGCTGGCCGAGGGTAGTGGTTGCCTGCCCGAACCAGCGGATGTTCAGTGGAATAAGACGCTCAAACAGCTCCCTGGCGTAGAGCGGGTCAGCGTTGATCGAGTCATCAACAAAAAAGAATATCCTGCGGTCATGCTGCTGAAACCGCGCAACTTCACTCACCACATCATCAATTGCCCTTCTGCGCAAGGCGCGCCCATTGAGGAGGTGCACATTACAGAAGTCACAACTATACTGGCACCCTCTTCCGGTCTGAATCAGGTTGGTGGTAAAATACCTGCTTTTGATGAGCGCGCTTTTGCTGACAGGGCGTGGCAGGCCAAGATCGGGAAAGCTCTCAGCCTGGTAGTCAGGTTTGATGGTCTCCGAGGCAAGGTCAGTGAGCAGCTCTTTCCAGAGGTCATCCGCCTCGCCCAGCACAAGAACATCCGCATGAGGGCGGCACGACTCCGGAAAAAGTGTTACATGGGCACCACCAAGCACAACCGATACACCTCTCGACCGAAGCTGGTCAGCCAGTTCAAAGGCTTTTTTTGCCATACCAGTCTGCACGCTTATACCCACCAGATCCCATTGCTTGTCAAAAGGGAACTCCTCAAAGCGCATATCACAGATTGACTGCTCAACTCCCGGCACCTCGACCGAGCTGAGAATCATCAGCGAGAGCGGCGGGATGGCGAACTGGCTCTTTTTAATGATGCTTCTCAGCGACTGGTTACACCAACTGAAAAAAGGGTTCAGCTCTTTTTCGCCATAGAGTGAGCGTGCGCCATCAACACCACTCTCTGAAGGGAGAAAGACAAGGATGACTTTTTTTGTCCTACGTATTGCAGCCATTGCGCTTTACCAGTCCTTGCTGTTTTTGCTGCCTTGTTTCGCAGAAGCCCTTGTTGGGGGTGGCCGCTGCATCAGTGACGACTCATCCTGCTGCGCATTGTCCAGCAGACGATCCGCGACGTTATTTTTAACGCTGGAGGCCGGAGGGGGAGAGGACTCCTTTTCCGTTCTCTCAAGTTCACGGAGGTAACGGGCAACAACTTCATAATTAATTTTTGCATCGCCATCACCAGGCTCGGTTAACAGCACGATTTTGAAACGGTTCAGCGATTGACGAAACAACACGATTTTCTGAGCTTTTGCCTTGTCGCCTATAGCCCTCATTGCAAGGGCATTGCCCTCATTGAAGATAGCTCTCTGCCGCATCTCCCTGAAGGTGAGACCAGGTTTAGCACTTTTTGAAAAGAGTGTGGCTGCTTCAGGAAATTGTCCCTGCATATAGAGAGCACAAGCCAGATTAAAGCTTGCAGTGGCCCTCTCTTTTTCTCTCAGGGGAAGCGTCACAAGCTCCTCAAAAGCAGTTTGTGCTTCGCGCCAGGCGTGGCGTTCATACAAGGCATAAGCCTTCACCTGCATACGGTACTCCCTGAAGCTCTCCTGCATTGACGTTAACAGCGCAACAGCAAGCAGGAGAGTGTGCAGAAATATCATGGTGAGAGCACTCCCGAAGGGCTCAGTTGCCGAGGAAAGCTTTCTGAACCGCGCTGACGCCCGCGCCAATTTCAAAGTTGAAATTGATCTCGTGCAGCGCCCGCTCAATGCCGCCAATAACGGTCAGCATATCAAGCTCATCATAAAAGCCAAGATGCGAGATACGGAAAATTTTGTCTTTATACTCATCCTGACCCGCCGCAACCGTGATGCCGTTGCTCTGCTTCAGCGCCTTGTTGAATGCAGACCACTTGACCCCTTCAGGAAGCCACACCGGAGTCACCGCAAAAGAGGGAGAGTTGCTGAAAAGTTTCATGCCGAGCGCCTGACACCCCTGACGGCAGGCATTCGAGAGGCTCTCATGCCGTTTCCAGATAGTTTCAATCCCCTCCGCCTTCACCATCTGCAACGCTTCGTCCAGCCCGATCACCAGCGACACGGCCGGTGTAAAGGGAGTATCATCGCCGGCATGCGCCTTCAGCGCTTTTTTCAGGCTCAGGTAGTAGCTCGGTGTACCGTAGTTTCCCTTGATCACCCCCTGAGCCCGTTCAGAGATGGCGACGAGGGCAAGTCCCGGAGGCATCATGAGCCCTTTCTGAGAACCGGTGATGCAGATATCAACGCCCCACGCATCAAAGAGGAATTCATGAGCGCCCACGGCAGTAATACCATCAACAATCACCAGGGCATCTGACTTTTCGCGAATCAGGGCGCTGAGTGTTTTGATATCAGCGGCAGTGCCGGTTGATGTTTCAGAGTGGGTCAGGCAGACACCCTTGGCATCCGGATGCTCCTTGAGCAGCTCCGCCAGCCGTTCAGGCTGAATTGCCGTACCCCAGGCAACCGTCTCCTCAACACAGTTTCCCGTGAAGAGTCGTACCAGTTCACCCCACCGTTCACCAAATTTTCCCGCATTCACGGTAATCACCTTGTCACCCTGCTTGAAGAGGCTTGAAATTGTCGCCTCCATTCCACCCGTTCCAGAGCAACTGAGCACAACAACCGGCTGGGTAGTTCTGAAGAGGTATTTGAGATCAGCGTGAACCCTGGTCAAAATCTCCATGAACTCAGGGTTCCTGTGATGGATAATCGGAGCCGCCATGCGGAGCATGACATTTTCGGGTACCGGGGTTGGCCCGGGAGTGAATAATCTTTTTTTCATCTCTTCAGAAACGTTGGTTGAGTTAAATCCATAAGCGAGGTGAACTCATCAAAGAGGTAGTGCGAATCATGCGGCCCTGGCGCAGCTTCGGGATGGTACTGCACCGAAAAACAGGGGAGTGAGGTATGCTTCACACCTTCAACGGTATTATCATACAGGTTGAGGTGGGTCATTGTCAGCTCATCCGGCAGCGACTCCATTACCACAGAAAAGCCGTGGTTTTGTGACGTTATCTCTATCTGGCTGGTGGCAAGGTTCTTGACCGGGTGATTACCGCCATGGTGGCCGAACTTCAATTTGAACGTCTCAGCGCCAAAAGCCAGTGAAAGCAACTGATGGCCGAGGCAGATACCAAAAATCGGCAGAGCCCTTGTGGTGCGGTTATAGTCAACAAGTTTTTTGATGCTCTCAATGGCGTAGCCGACAGCCGCAGGGTCCCCCGGTCCATTCGAAAGAAACACCCCGTCCGGGTTGAGCGCAATCACCTCTTCAGCCGTCGTTGCCGCCTTCACAACCGTCACCCTGCATCCAGCCTGGTGCAGCATCCGCACAATATTGCTCTTGATACCGAAATCAAAGGCTGCAACATGGTAACGGGCATCCGCCCGCTCCACCGTATAGTTGCTGCCGGCGGTAACAGTTTTTACCAGGTCGCGCCCCGACATTTCAGGGCTCTGGCGGGCTCTCTCTCCCAAAGCCTCATCGCTCTCGTCAGTCAGGGAGATAACGCCCCTCATGGCCCCCTTCTCCCTGATTTCGCGCACCAGCCGCCGGGTATCAATACCGGCCAGACCGGTCACGCCATCTCTCTTGAGGCGAGTATCAAGACTCTCCGATGCCTCAAAGTTACTGTGAATACGCGACACCTCATGAACAATAAAGGCCGAGGCCCATATTTTTTCCGATTCATTATCCGCTGGATTGATGCCATAATTTCCAATCAGCGGATAGGTCATCATCACCATCTGCCCCGCATAGGAGGGGTCGGTTAAAATCTCCTGATATCCGGTCAGTGAAGTATTAAAAACCACCTCACCCGTAGCTTCCCCCCTGTGGCCGAAAGCGGTACCCCGGTAAACAGAGCCATTTTCCAGGACCAGTCTTGCTCGTGTTAGCTGCATTATCTCCTGTTACTCTTTGGTCGTGAGTTTATCGCCGGCATCCTGCTTCTCAATATTGGCAATAGCGGTGCGGTCGAACTTGATTTTTGTGGTTTCGTTTACCTGAACCAGAACAGTTTTTTTCTCCATATCAATGCCCGCAACGGTGCCGTGAGCTCCGCCGATAGTGACAACCTTGTCACCTCTTTTCAGGCTGTCAAGCACCTTCTCCCGATCCTTCTGCTTTTTCTGCTGCGGGCGGATCATGAAAAAATAAAAGACAACAAAGATAAGGACTAACGGTACAATCTGAACCAAAGGGTTTGGCGCAACGCCTCCTGCGGGAGGTGAGAAAAGAAACAGCGTAAGAAGAGTAGTATACATAGTAACGTCAATTTTTTTTATAGTGAGAGTGAATGTAATCTATTTCTTGCACTATTTCAATCACGTCGCCTGGCGGCGGCAGCAAAGCTTGCATAAGGTGCAATATTATAACGGCACTCCGCCTTCAAGCCGCGAGCAATTTTCAGGTTGGCCAGCGTCGCAATCATGGCCGCGTTGTCTGTTGCATAGAGCATCTTCGGGAGGTAGAGCATCACACCCTCCCGGTCGCACGCCTCTTGCATGGCTCTCCGCAATGCGCTGTTGGCGCTCACCCCGCCGGAGATGGAGAGAGCCCTGATGCCCCGGCTGCGCGCCACCCCCATGCTCTTTTCCACCAGCACGCCCACAATGGCCGACTGGATTGAGGCCGCAATATCCGCCTTATGAAGCTCAATAAACTCCGGACTCTCTCTCTGCAGCCAGGTGAGCACCGAGGTTTTCAGCCCCGAAAAGCTGAAATCAAAATTTCCCTGCCAGCTTTTACTGCTTTGCGACTGCGAGGTAAGGGCCCTGGGAAACTGGTGAAACGAAGGGTCGCCCTCTTCCGCCAGCTTGTCAATAACCGGCCCGGCAGGATAGGGAAGGCCAAGCATTTTGCCGGTTTTGTCGAATGCCTCTCCGGCAGCATCATCAAGCGTTCGCCCAACCACGCTGTAGGAGAGATCAGGCTCCACCACCGAAAGCAGCGTATGGCCACCCGAGACCGTCAGCGACACAAAGGGGCCTTCAGGGGCGTGGTGGCCGGCCCCTTCACTGATAAAGGGAGAGAAAATGTGCGCCTCAATATGGTTGACCGGCACAAACGGTACTCCAAGTGCCCAGGCCAGCCCCTGCGCAAACGAGAGCCCAACCATAACCGCGCCGATCAAACCAGGACCTGCGGTCGCCGCTATGGCATCAAGTTCATTTTTTGTTATATTGGCTTCATTTATGGCAGCATCAACAATTGAGACAATCAGCCGTTCATGCTCCCTCGAAGCCAGCTCCGGCACCACACCGCCAAAAGAGGAGTGGCAGAGCTGCGAACTGATAACGGTGGAACAGACATTTCCGTTACGAACAATGGCTCCTGATGTTTCGTCACAACTGGTCTCTATGCCCAGAATATTCATGATATAACACTCTTTCAAAAGATTTTATGGGTAATGATGAAAAGTCTCTTAACAAGAGCAAACCGCGCGTCAAGGTAAGCATTTTTCATCTGCTTTTAGTGCTGATTGGTGCAAATCTTCTGATGCTGCTCACCCCGAATTTCGGGATGCTCAACAGTTTTCTTTATATCCCCGATATCTACACCTGGTCGGCGGTGATTCTTGGTGGCGGGTTGATGGTTACAGGCTTCAACGGCCTCTACAAAAATCTTTAGCAGAGGGCGCGATCCCTGGAAAAAGAGGAGACAAATCCTATGCAACATGCCGTAGAGCTGGAGGAGCTGGGCAGCCAGATCATTGAAGCCTCCCGATTTCTTGAACAAGCCGAAGAGCAGCTTGCGCACCGCGTTGTCGGTCAGCTTGAGGTGATCCGGCGTGTCTTTATCGCCATGCTGGTCAATGGCCATATTCTGCTTGAAGGGGTGCCGGGGCTTGCCAAAACGCTGATTATCAGCACCGTTGCCTCCGTCATGAACCTGAAGTTCCAGCGGATACAGTTCACGCCCGACATGCTTCCGGCAGATCTCATCGGCACCATGATCTATAACCCCAAAGAGATGGAGTTCTACCCCCGCAAAGGGCCGGTCTTTGCCAATGTGATTCTTGCAGATGAAATTAACCGCTCTCCGGCCAAAGTGCAGTCCGCGCTGCTCGAAGCCATGCAGGAGCGGCAGGTTACCATCGGCAGCCAGACCTTTCCCCTGCAGGAGCCCTTTATGGTGCTCGCCACCCAAAACCCCATTGAGCACGAAGGCACCTACCTCCTCCCCGAAGCCCAGGTCGATCGCTTTATGATGAAGGTCATTGTCGATTACCCCTCCTACGAGGAGGAGCTTGAAATCATGCTCCGGTCGGCCACCACAGCCAGCAAGCCGCCCATCACCACCGTTGTTGAGGCTGGCGATATTTTCAGGGCGCGGGCCCTTATCGACCGTATTTATGTCGATCCAAGAGTGCAGCGCTACATTATTGACCTGGTGGTTGCTACAAGAAATCCGGGGCTCTACGGTATGGCAGAGCTTGCCGCCATGATTGAATACGGCGCCTCGCCGAGAGCCTCAATTTTTCTGCTTCTTGCAGCCAAAGCACACGCTTTCCTGCAGCATCGACCCTACATCACTCCGGAGGATGTCAAAGCCATCGCCTACGACACGCTCCGTCACCGAATAAGGCCAGGGTACGAAGCCGAAGCAGACAATCTTAAGTCTGATGACATCATCCGCCAGATTCTTCAGAACGTGCAAGTTCCGTGATTTTGCCGGCCGATAAAGAGCCTGGGAGGCTACAATGGAAACCTATGAAGAGCATCTGAAAGAGCTCCAGCAGATAATCCGCCGAGTTGAAATTCGTTCAAAACGGATGGCCAGCGAACTCTTCAGCGGCGAATATCACTCCTCCTTCAAGGGAAAAGGGATTGAGTTCAGCAACGTCCGCGAATACCAGTACGGCGACGATGTCCGCTCGATCGACTGGAACACCTCCGCCCGCAAGAACGAACTCTACGTCAAGCTCTTTACCGAAGAGCGGGAACGGAGCCTCCTGCTTGTGGTCGATGCATCAGCCTCAATGCTCTTCGGCAGCCAGAAGCGCAGTAAACGCTCGCTTGCCCTTGAGGTGAGCGCCGTGCTTGCCTCAAGCGCCCTCCAGAATAACGACAAAGTGGGACTTCTCGTCTTTACCGACAAAGTTGAGCGCTACATCCCCCCCCGCAAAGGGCGCCATCATCTGCTGATTATTCTGGATGAGCTGGTGCGGCTGAAGCCCGAGAGCCGCAAAACCGATATCAACGCAGCACTCTCTTTTATCCGCTACTCCCGCAAACGGCAGGAGATCATCTTTCTCATGACCGACCTTGTCGACAGTGAGTATGAAAAAGGGATGAAGCTGCTCAACAATCGCCACGATTTTATTCTGGTACACATCAGCGACCCGCTCGAAAAAGCGCTCCCTCTCACCGGTCTGCTCGACCTTGAAGATCCCGAAACAGGGGCGCGACTCACCGTTGATGCCGCAAGCCGTCGCACCATTGCCCGGTACCGCCAGGAGCAGTTGCGGCAGCACGATGAGCTTCGCCAGCGGCTTCGGCGCATGAGAATCGACTCCATATTTCTCGATACCGATCGCTCGTTTATTGGTGATCTCAACACCTTTTTCCGCTACCGTGAACGCAAAGTGTGAACAGAAGGCGGCGGGGCTCATGGCAACACTGCTCCTGCTGCTCCTCATCTTTCTGCCGCCCTTTGATGCAAAGGGGAGAGTGCAGCCCGTGGTAAGCGTCACCGTCACTCCCGACACGCTTCTTGTTGGCGACCGCATTCACTGCACCATCACGGTTCAACATGCCGAGGGAGAAGCCGCCACCCTTGAAGGGGTCAATGCGGTTGCCATCAAGCCCTTCGAACTGATCAGCAGCAAACGCCACTCATCCGCCGCACCTCCAGGCCAGGCTCAGGATATCTTCGAACTCCAGCTTGCCCTCTTTGGCGCGGGGAGGCAGCCACTGCCGCCATTTACCGTACTGCTTCGTAACTCCAGCGGAGGGGTGACAAGCAGAGTGAGCTACAAACCATCCTCCTCAGTCTTTGTTCGCGAACTGACCGATGCCTCCATGCGCGACCTCCGCCCCATCAAACCGCCGCTTACACCCCCGATCCCTTATCTCCTGCTCATGCCGGTGCTTCTTGGAGCCTTCGGTGTTGGGGGAGTGGTGCTGCTCCTGCTCTTCTTGTTGAAACGAACAGTGCGCAACAGTGCTGAAAAGGTTGACTCCAGCCAGGTTGCCCAGCGGAAGCTCCGCAAGCTCGGCTCCAGCCTTTCAGCCGGAATGCCCCCGCACGAATGCTACGAAGAGCTGAGCAACATCATGCGCTCCTTTCTCGAAACCCACTATCGCATCAGCGCCCTTGAAGCGGTGACGCAGGAGATAGAGCGCGACCTTAAAAAGCTCGGTGTTGCAGGCTTCGAAAGTATCATGAACCTGCTCAAACAGGCCGACCTTGTCAAATTTGCCGACAGCCGCCCCGATGTTGAAGAGTCGCGCCAGTCGCTCGACAAAGCATCAGAGGTTATCCGCTCAACCCGAAAATCCCCTCCACCCGCAGAGTAGTTATGGGATTCCGGATACTGCTGACTATACTATAACCATGAACACTCCACCCGTGACCGATGCCGCCATATTCGATACCCTTCGCAAAGTCTTTGGCTTTCGTGAGTTCCGCCCCAACCAGGAGCGTGTTGTCCGTGCCATTCTCGACAAGAGAGATGTTTTTGCCGTGATGCCCACCGGCGGGGGAAAATCACTCTGCTACCAGCTCCCGGCCCTGCTGCTGCCAGGCATCTGCATGGTAATCAGTCCGCTGATTGCCCTGATGAAAGACCAGGTGGACGGCGCACGGGCCAACGGCATTCGTGCCGCCTTTCTCAACAGCTCCCAGAGTGGGGAGGAGCGCGACCAGGTGATGCGTGACCTCTATGCACATAACCTCGATCTGCTCTACGTCGCCCCCGAACGCTTCACCCTCGACCACTTTCGCCAGACCCTTGCCCGGCTGCCAATCAGCATGGCGGTGATTGATGAAGCGCATTGCGTCTCCGAATGGGGGCACGACTTTCGCCCCGACTACCTCTCGCTCTCCGCACTGGTCACCATCTTTCCCGATTTGCCGGTTGCTGCCTTTACTGCAACAGCCACCAACCGGGTGCAGCAGGATATTCTCGACAAACTGGCCCTGCGCACCCCTCTTGTGGTGAGGGCATCATTCGATCGCCCAAACCTCCTCTACGATGTTCGCTTCAAGGATAGTGTTGAAGCGCAAATTGCCGCACTGGTGAAAAGCAACCCCGGCAAAGCTGGTATTGTTTACCGTACCAGCCGCAAAAGTGTGAACGACACCGCCGCCATGCTCCGCTCAAAAGGGTTCCGGGCGCTGCCCTACCATGCAGGCCTCAGCGACGCCGATCGCAAAAGCAACCAGGAGGCCTTTATCCGCGATGAAGTGGACATTATTGTTGCCACCATAGCCTTCGGCATGGGGATTGATAAATCCAACATCCGCTATGTTATTCATGCCGATCTGCCGAAAAGCATTGAGAACTACTACCAGGAGACCGGCAGGGCGGGTCGCGATGGTGAGCCCGCGCAATGCACCCTGCTCTTTGCCCAGGGCGACATCCCCAAAGTGCGCTTCTTTATTGATGCCATGCCTGACGACACTGAGCGGGCCAAAGCGCTTGGAGCGCTGGCAAAGGTGGTTGCCTTTGCCGGCAACTCAGTCTGCCGGCGCCGAACCCTGCTCGACTATTTTGGAGAGAGCTATCCGCACGACAACTGCAACTCCTGCGATATCTGCCTCGGCACCCGCGATCTGGTTGATTGTACCCGCGAGGCACAGATGCTGCTCTCAGCCATGGTGCGCACCGAGGAGCGGTTTGGTGCCACACATATTGTCGATATTGTCACCGGCAGCGCCAACAAAAAGATTCGCGATTTCGGCCATGACCGGCTCAAAACGTACGGCGTCGGCAAAGAGCGCGACAAAAAGTACTGGCGCCAGCTTATTGATGAACTGCTTGCACACAAGGTGATTGAAAAATCCGAAGGGCTCTACCCCACGCTTTACCTCCTCCCGAAAGCGCTTCAACTGCTGAAGGGTGAAGAGCGCATTGAGATTGTGCGGGTGCTGGAAAAGAAAAAAGCAAAAACGGCAGAAGCCAGCTCCGCCGCCTCCGCCAACCCTGAACTTTTCGAGCTGCTCCGAGCGCTTCGCAAGCAGATTGCCGACGAACAGGGGATTCCTCCCTACATTGTCTTTTCCGACCGTACCCTCAACGATATGGCCTCACTCTCGCCCCGCGATGCCGAGAGCATGCTTGCGGTCTCCGGTGTCGGGGAGGTAAAGCTCGAACGCTACGGGCGGCAGTTTCTCCGTCTGATTGACCGCTTTTGCAGTGACAAGAGGTGAAAAACATCACTTTTCTCTGGTAAAGTGATTGAAATGTTATATTTCCCTCATCAGTTCCAGATGTTGGGTTCGATCCAGCGTAACTTTTTGAATATACCTATGGCTTATTTCAAGAACCTCTGTCTTGTCGAGGCTCCGCAGACCATCATCACCCCCTTTCCTCGATTCATCACCGACTGTATCGGTGTCTGTTACCTTGCTGCCGCTGTCGAGCATGATGTCGAGAGCCTTGTGATGCCCGATAATTTCTATAACGACGGTATTTTTGAGAGCATGCGGAGGCTCCTCAAAAAAAGGCCGGTCGATCTTGTTGCCATCTCCTCAATGACTGGTGCCTTCAAACAGGCCGAACGGCTTGCCCGCATTGCCAAAGAGTCGGGAGCTTTTGTGGTGATGGGTGGTTTTCATCCCACGGCACTTCCCGAAGAGGTGCTGAAACTCTCCTGCGTTGACGTTGTGGTAATTGGAGAGGGCGAAGAAACTTTCAGGGAGCTGGTGCTTAACGGCCCCTCCCGTGCGGTAAAGGGTATTGCATACCGGGAGGGTGGCGGTATTGTTACTACCGAGCCGAGGCCGGTTATTGCCAATATTGACTCTATTCGCTTCCCCCTTCGTTCGCTTCGTCCCGACCGTTATGGCGAAAAAGGGAATGCTTACTCTATTGATACTATCTATACTTCGCGGGGGTGCCCCTGGAGCTGCTCTTTTTGTGCCAATGACCAGATGCATAAAGGGTGGAGAGGGCGAAGTGCTGAAAATGTGGTTGAGGAGATTGCGCTTCTGCACGACCCGAAAAATAAAAAACTGATCAAAATCTGGGATGCCAACTTTCTCACCAA
>CAIWUU010000063.1 GCA_903915955.1 uncultured Chlorobiaceae bacterium
GGTCTCTCAGGGGCAGAATGAGATTGCCGACATGAACGAGAAGGGGCTCGACATTCGACCGCACCGTAAACGAATGGTGGAGGAGGATCTTGAAAAGAAATTCAAGGATCCGGTTGACCCGTTCCGTCTGGTTTTTGTCTGTGCCATGTGGATGACCGGCTTTGATGTTCCGAGCTGTTCGACCCTTTACCTCGACAAGCCGATGCGCAACCACACCCTGATGCAGACTATTGCCCGTGCCAACAGGGTTTTTCTTGACAAGGTGAGTGGGCTGATTGTGGACTATGCCGGTGTGTTCCGTAATCTGGAGAGAGCGCTGGCCATTTACGGTGTGGGCAAGGGCGGCAAGAAGCCGGTTGAAGACAAATCCGCATTGGTGGTTGCATTGCAGCAAGCTTTGGAAGAGACCCGGAGCTTGTGCACACAACAGGGCGTGAATCTTGCCTCTATCCAGAATGCTGAAGGGTTTTCGCGTGTCGAACTGCTCGACAATGCCGTCGAGGCGCTGATTATCTCCGAAGAGGTCAAACGACGTTATCTTGACCTGGCCAACACCGTCCAGCGGCTTTTCAAGGCAGTCTTGCCCGACCAGCTCGCGCATGAGTTTGCTGCTGAAGTATCGCCCATCAAGGTCATTGCTGATAAAATCCGGGCACTGGTTCCCTCAGCCGATATTTCACAGGTAATGGAGCAGGTGGAAGCACTGCTTGATCAGTCGATTGCGACGGAAGGCTATTTTATCAGAGAGGTGAGCGATCCTGGTAACGATGACCACTTGATTGACCTCAGCTCCATTGATTTTGAAAAACTGGCAGAAAAGTTCAAAACCAGCCGTAAGCGGACGCTTAACGAAAAACTCAAGGGAAGTGTAGGGCAAAAGCTGATGGCAATGGTACGACTCAATCGGACTCGGATGGATTATCTCGAACGGTTCCAGCAAATGATTGCGGCCTACAATGCCGGAAGCCTCAATCCCGAAGAGTTTTTCCGCCAACTGGTCACTTTTGCCCAGAGCCTGAATGAAGAAGAGAAGCGAGGAGTGAGTGAACAGTTAACCGAAGAAGAGCTGGCACTTTTTGACCTGCTGATGAAACCACCGATTGAGATGACCGATGCTGACCGGGAGAAGGTTAAAGCTACCGCAAAGGAGTTGCTGGCGACGCTCAAAAGCAACAAACTGGTGCTTGACTGGCGGAAACGGCAACAGGCACGTGCAGCGGTCAGGGTGGCCATTGATAAACTGCTGGATGACAACCTGCCAAGAGCATACACGCCGGAACTCTTCAGGCAAAAATCAACTGCGGTGTTTCAGCATGTTTATGATGCCTATTATGGTTCAGGGCGGAGTGTGTATGCAGCGGCGTGAGCTATAAATGAAATCACGGCAAAGTGGAAAGGGTCATTTTATCGTTAGCGTACGATTTTTTCCGAATTCTGAGGCGACCCGTTATAGCGCGATCTAATGAGGCCAAGGCTCTTGGTATTCAAATGGGGACTCCGGTGTTCAAATGCGGGGATGGTTTTAGAAATTATTTTGGAAGTTGATTTTTTTTTAACCGCTTGACAATCATCAACAAAGTACTTCGCACACACAGACTCTATAATTGTTGGCCTTTTGGATTCAGACAAATAAGTCTTGCAATTAAAAGCAATAACGAGTTTCAATTTTTGAAAAGAAATTATCTTCTTCGTTTTTCCATGCTTTAGATAATCCATCAACTTCTTTTTCTGAAAATGAAAAGTTTACATCATTAGATATATTAATATTGATTTTTTTTAACTCTTTTTTTGTTCGCTTGATATCGTATTGCTTATATTCTTTATTTGTTAGGTAAAAAGACTTCTCGGAAAACGCATTTGCACTAATAATAGCATCCGCTTTGTCCTGAATGGGATCAAATGGGAATAGTTTCTCCCCCCCTTCAAAAATATCGAAAATTTTTAATGTTGTTTTTTTTTCATGTTTAAATCTTATCTGTTTAAATAAATTCAACTTATTTAAACATTCATTCTCAAAAAGAAGATATGAATATGCCTTTTGTTCGCCAGGCCTATGAATCGGATAAAGGCCTACTGCCTGAAGCCTTCGCTTATTGTAAGGTTCAATATCTATCAAACTCGGTTTATGGATATAATACACTCCATCATAATTATTAAATATAGGCTCGTATTTTTTTGTTGTTATATTGTATTTAGTTACAGCAAAAAACGCAGCAATGAATGGATCACTTGTAAAGTCAATAAGTTCAGTTTTTAATCCATAATGCTGCGCCAATGCTAACTTGTTTATATGTAGCGTACTCATAAACTCTAATTTCGAATTAGCTAAATCATTAATTGCTGGATGTGTTTCGAGAAGTATTCTAAATTCAGAATAACGCAATCTTTCAACAAATAGGCCTATTTTTGTTAACTTTTCCCTATACAATGATGGGCGGCAGGGGTTATAATATTGACATTGCCCTCGATACAGCAACAAGTCCAATTCGGCGGGAAATAATACATAACTTTCTTCATCCGTCTTGATAGGGTAGAACTTTTTTTTACTTAAGTGAATACCCATAGTTGACTCGAAATGTTGTGCCCTTTTTTGATCAGCATCATTAAGACGTGAAGCGATATCATATACTGTAAGCATGGAATATTCCAAGGGGCTTGAATATAAAGTATTGTTAGGCATTATGCATCTCATAAATTTGCGTTTTGCACTTATCGCTGAGTGATGTAGTATGTGACAGAGATGCCATTATTTTTTATGTTTAATCAATTACCTCGAACCAGAGCTACTGGGTATAAGTTCATTTTGTTAAAGTTATTGGGGCCTGTTCAAGAAACGGAAAAAATAGCACGCTACGTCGTTTTGGTAGACTTTAAAAGTCTTGGGTATTGATACCGTAGCGGGATGGACATTCAGAGGTGGGCTGCATCCGCTGCCGTTTTCTGTTCAGACTTTTCAAAATGTGATGATCAGGGCTTAATATAAGCGTTCAGACCTATGGTTATAGGTTTTCCGTTAACCTCTGCGGTAGTGACAGTGTTCCCATGCGTACTTGCGACGACGAGAGTTTTCCCTGATGCAGAAGGCGTAGGCTTCTCAAGGTCAATTTCGATACAGAGCTTGTTGTTTTTAATTTCGACGGTCATGGACATCGTTGCTTCTCCTTTGATTTTAAATGTCAAATATACAGATATATTGCATTGAGCAACCACAGGATGACAGCCGAAGTTCTTGCAAAGATCAAGCTTTCTGAAAACAGAACGGCCATTAAAGAGGCACTGGCGAAGATGATGAACAGGGAGCCTTCAGGACTGGAAATTCAGCTTGTAGAGGCAGGCTACCTTATGGGCGCGACCAGCCTTGCAGCCGATATGATGGAGGCACAGAGCTTTCTCGACATTGCGAACAATTGACAATTTCACTAAAAACAATAAACTGTTGTGATAATGATAGAGCAGAGCGCAGAAATAGCAAAAGCCATTCAGGAGAGAAGCAAGAAAGAACTCCGTGAAGTGATTGTGGAAGTTCTGCACAGGGAACCAACAGAGATGGAATGGGAGATTGCTGCTTCGAGCTTTTACATGGGCGCACTTGCGACAGCCTTGGCAATGATTGAGAGTTTTGAAGGATTACACACCGTCAGAAATTAACCATGCGTTTCAACCATAAAACACCCCATAAAATGAAACAGACGATGGTACACTTTCCCCGGAATACTCAATGAAGATTTCGAAACGTTATTGATGGAATGTAGCGAAGGAAAAAAAGGCGCTTTTCAGGAGCAGATGTTCGAGTTGATGGAACTTGATGCACTGTGCCGCAATATCTGTTCACGATTTTCCCTACAGGGCATGAGGTTGCTTGCCTTTGCCTCACGAACAGCTTCGATCTCTCCGGCTACGTCATGCTCATTCAGATGCTGTTTCTGCACTGCCATGTCGCCAAGCTGAAAAAAATCACTCCACTGACTCTGGCGCTGAATATAAAGCCTCGCAGCATCCCTTATCAACTCTGAACGGCTTCGATACTCATTTCTGGCTATTTTGTCAATTTCGTTCAGCAATGAATCCTGAAAAGAGACATTCACGGTGACAGTACTCATAACAATTCTTTTTCGTTAGCAAGAAAATAAGATACAAAGTTTGTATGCCCACAGAGCGCAAGTTTCCACAAATACGTCAATGTTTTTGTCGAATATTGAATGTTCTTTTCCGTATCTGGCATCATGAGTTCTCTTTTTACTCACTGGAAGGTTGGGGGGGAGTATTACGTTGATGATATTTTTTATGTATTTTGAAGCCCGACTATACAGTTAAGCCAACACTTCTATTCTGCGAACCTCCAGGATGTGGTGAAAACTCCGGCTTCTGAGTCAGGGCTGCCGCTTCCCCTAATGCCGCTGGCTGTTCTTTTTAATGATTATTGTAAAAAACAGAGGGAGGCTGAGTTATGGAGAGTGAGCTAATGCAAACCACATTGCTTTCCACTGAAACGGATTTACAGAAAAAGATTTACACGTTCAGGGGTGTCCAGGTAATGCTTGACAGAGATTTGGCAGAACTTTATGGAGTGAAAAACATACGCCTTCGCGAACAGGTCAAACGCAACGGCAAACGATTTCCTGTAGATTTTATGTTTCAGCTTTCCGAAAAAGAGGCTGAACTTCTACTATCGCAAAATGCGATACCTTCCAGAATGCACCTTGGAGGAGCATTGCCTTATGTTTTTACGGAACAAGGTGTTGCTGGAATATCAGGTGTCCTGACAAGCAATAGAGCGATTGAAGTTAACATTGCTATTATGCGGGCATTCGTCAAAATGCGCCGGTCTATTGCTGAAAGCGGTGGCTTGCTTCAGCGGCTTGATTCATTGGAAAAACGCCAGATTGTCCACGAGATCAAGACGGATGATCGCTTCGAGCAGATTTTTGATGCACTTGAGCACAAAAGCCTCACCTGCACCCAGGGCATCTTTTTCGATGGCCGGATCTTCGATGCCTATGTGTTTGTCAATGACCTGTTGCGGAAAAGTGAAAAATCCATAGTGCTCATCGACAACTATGTGGACGACAGCGTACTCATGCAGTTGGCCAAGCGTTCGGTGGGTGTGAGTGCCCTCATTCTGACCAAATCTATCAGTCAACCACTTGCTCTGGATCTGAAAAAACACAATGCCCAGTATCCGTCGATCTCCATTCAGGAGTTCCCGTATAGTCATGATCGCTTTTTGATTCTGGATGGCGAAACGGTCTATCATCTTGGCGCATCGCTCAAGGATTTGGGGAAGAGATGGTTTGCTTTTTCTCGAATGGAGAAGACTGCGCTGACGATGATCGACAGGGTTGAAGAGTTACTCAAAGCGGGCTCTCATTACTCATGAGAGTCATTCATACCCCTCTTGCCCTTCAAACGTTCGCGCCCATACATAATCGACGTTCAGTGTGATGTGCTCCCATCCTGAAGCGACCCCTTATTCGCCGATAATCTTGATGAGCACCCGTTTTTTTCTCTTGCCGTCAAACTCACCGTAGAAAATCTGCTCCCAGGTACCAAAATGCAGCAGCCCTTTTGTGACGGCAACAACCACCTCCCGACCCATGATCTGGCGCTTGTGATGGGCATCGCCGTTATCCTCTCCGGTTCTGTTGTGCTGGTAGCGGCTTAGCGGTTCATGCGGAGCAAGCTCCTCAAGCCACCGTTTGTAGTCCTGATGCAGCCCCGGTTCGTCATCATTGATAAAGACTGACGCGGTTATGTGCATCGCATTCACCAGGCAGAGCCCCTCCTGAATGCCGCTCTCCTGAAGAGCCCGCTCAAC
>CAIWUU010000064.1 GCA_903915955.1 uncultured Chlorobiaceae bacterium
GAATACCTCGGGAGCTGTGCAGCCGGTCGAGCCCGCCAATCCAGACGGTTGCCTCTTCGGCACTCTCCTTCATCTCACGGCTGCGGAGGTACTTGCCTTCCGACTCCCGGTTGACACGCCAGGCATGGTGCGCCTCGTCGTTGATAACCAGAAGGTTGCGGGCGTTGGCCATCTCACCAAGCACCTCGCGGCTGTAGGCTTCGTCACTTTTCGTGCCGCGCTTGTCCACGCTGCGCCGCTTCTTTATCTGCTCCTCGCTCTCCCAGGCCAGGGCGTGCCAGTTGCGCACCAGCACCTTTCCCTGCCGCAATTTATCGAGCATGGCCGAAGGCACAATATTGAACCCTTCATAATAGTTGTCCTCTCCCGACGGCTCCAGTACCGCCAAACGGCTCTTGACCGTCAGGCCCGGTGCCATCACAAGCACATTCCTGGTAAAGCGACTATCCTGCGGGTAGGTCACCTTGTTCAGCACCTGCCAGGCAATGAGCATCGCCATAACAATGGTCTTGCCGGAACCGGTCGCCATCTTGCAACATTGGCGCACAAAGGCACCTCCATCACCGGGAACCTCTATCCCGACACGCTCGGCAGCAGGCGCTTCGGTCAGCCATATCAGCGCCTCTATCGCTTCCAGTTGGCAAAAGAAAAAACGGCGCGACTCAAACTCCTCAACGTCACGCCAGTGTTCAAGCAACCGGCTGGTAATACTCGAAACACCCGGATAGCCCGCCTCCCGCCAGGCACGAACACGAGGACGAATCTGGTTCACCAACTGGATTGCAACAAAGATGCCGGGATCATCAAAAGCTTGTGAATCACCCGAAGCGACCACATCCCCGGCAGCACGGCGCCCCTCAACCAGGTCAAACGAGCGCAACTCACGCTGATAGCGCCAGTGACGTTCCGGCTCCACGTAGGGAGTATTGATAATCAACCGGTCAATCACGCTGCGACTCCACTTTCAGGAAAGTGACGGCAGCTTCCCTTGACGATTGGATATCGGCATCACTTGCCCTCTCTTTTCTTGTTTTTTTCAGGATCTCATCGCGACGATCACGGATGTGGGAAAAGTCATTGGAGACCAACACAGCACCCTCCTTGCACACGACATAGACAAAAGCACGATCGGCATGTTCGTCTGGCTCATGCATCACGCTTTTAATCTTGACCATCAGAGCGTCTGTTCCATCAAGCTCAACCTCATGACGAATATCCGGGTTCATCCAGAACCTCAAAAGCGGCAACTGTGGCTTTGTTTCATCCTGGTTTCTTATGATCGGCACTATTTTTTGCTGATATTCATTTCCGATTTTTCTGGTGCTGTCCACAAGCAGTTGATAATGCGATGTTATCAATGCGCCCAGCAACTTGTCAATATGCGCATCGGTATTCTCTGCAGGATTGAAGAGATGCAGAAAGATGTTCGTATCTATTGCGATAAACGACATTCATGCTCCCATTTCAATTGCTTCAATAACATCTGCTCCGAAAAATTCCATAGGAAGACCTTTCTCCAAAGAACCATCAGCCCGAATATCAAGATTTTTTACGACAGGCACCCCTTTTTCATCATCCACTGTAAAATAGGCAACCGTTATCTCCTCTGGTTGTATCAGCCCCTCTTTAACCAGATGTCGAAGCCGTAGCAGCACATTGGCACTGTGAGTTTCAATAATTGCCGGTACCTTTTTCTCGCTCCAGAGTGCCGCAAAAAAGGAACCCAATTCCAACTGCGCCGTAGGATGCAATTGGGCCTCGGGTTGCTCAACGAGCATCAGTTGATAAGGGTCGTGCATCACTCCCTGAATAAAAAGCGGCAGACATTGACTCACACCAAAACCGAAATCGGCTAAATAGCTGACAGCCTGCGTCCTTTTATTGCGAGCCTTGACCTGCGTTGAGAGATTGGCAATCCGGGAGCTGAACAAGAGTTTGTCAACATCCGCAACAAGATTGGCAAATCGGGCAACAAAGTCTGCGTTATTTCGTTGCGCTGGATCACTGAAGAGACGAACCAGGTGTGAAATGGCATACTCTCCGCGATCACCAACATCCCGTGGCGGCGGGCTTCCTGCCTGAACGGTTCGAATGGACTCCTCCCGAACAGGTGAGAGATGCCTGATTGAGGTGAACTCATAGCGAAGCCGGTCGAGAAACTGCTCCGCTACACCCGATTCAAAAAGATCATGTAAACTGTCTGTTTGCCGACTAAAACGGAGAAAACCGGTATTGTCGAGATGGGTTGCACTTTTTTTGAA
>CAIWUU010000065.1 GCA_903915955.1 uncultured Chlorobiaceae bacterium
ATCTTATACTCTAAACTACCGTATCTGCTCATTTATTATGAAGAGTTTGCATTGCAAAAATACGACATCTCCGATAACGCAAATATACGACACTTGTCAAGCGAATACAAGTTAACATTTTTGAATGTGTCAGTAATCGAAACCGTCTCAGAACAAGCCGCAGCAGTCCTTCCACATTTGCGCAATCTGTTGCTCTCATTTTCCCATCAGGAACCAGCATTTTTAACTGTCGACAAGTTGTCGACAGTTAAAGTCCATCGTCACTTTTTACCCTGACCTTCATCCTGAACCAATAATCACGCGGATTGACGCTTTCGCTCAACACGGCAATGACATCGACAATCGAGAAGTACCAGGTTTCAGTATCCTCATCGAAGTGACGACGAATTGGCGTATTTTCAAAAGCAATGAGCGTTTGTTCTTCTGTCATGATCCGCCACCTTCTTGTACAGTTTAGAATTCAAATCCAATCCATCAAGCGCTTGCCCTTCTCAGTCAGACGGTATTGCGCATCAGTAGCACTATAATTTCCTTCATCGTCTCAGTCAATCTGGTATCATGCACCACGTCATACTCCACGGCTTGTGCAACTTCAGGCGTCTCCTCTTGTTATGCGATGAATTCCGGCACATTGAAGATCAGGCGAAATACATTGACCGACTCTTTACCATCAAAATCTTTGGCAGCGAGAATGTCAATAATAAACGAGAGCACATAATTCAGCACCAAATAGACACTATTTACACATACATTAAGCCGTCTTGGTCGAAGAATTAACCGACATGAGATGCCGGACCATAATGCAAGAGTTATTCAGGTTTCCCCACCGAAAACGCATTAATCCTATGCAAATACGAACAATAAGTAATACTTTTTGAAAATTATCTATGCAATTCCCCTATGCTTTCAGAGGAAATATCACAATTCGCTGCAGAAGGAGTCTCCTGCTTCAGCTTCAGCGAGTTTGAGCAAAGGGTCAGCTCTTCTCCCACTGCAGTCAAGTCGGCCTTGCGCCGTTTGATGAAAAAGGGGGAAATCGCCATGCCTCATCAGGGGTTTTATGTGATTGTCCCCCCTGAATATCGTTCGCTTGGATGCCGCCCGGCAGAGCAGTTCATCCCTGATCTGATGAACTATCTGGGGGAATATTACTATGTCGGGCTTTTGAGTGCTGCGGAGTACCACGGTGCAGCTCATCATCGCCCCCAAGTTTTTCAGGTTATGGTAGCCAAACCGCGAAGAACCATTATCTCCGGCAAAGTTCAGGTCAACTTCATCGTCAGAGGTAATATTGAGGCTATTCCAACTCAACCTCGCAACACCGTAACCGGCATTCTGAAGCTCTCAACGCCTGAAGCCACCGCCTTTGATCTTGCAGGATATTACAGGCATTGTGGATGGCTGGATAATGTTGCGACGGTGCTGTCGGAGCTGGTCGAAGTACTTGATCCCGAAAAATTGGTGACGGTTGCTGAACTGTCGCCAATAACCTGGGTGCAGCGACTGGGATATTTATTGGAATCTGTTGGATCTGAGGAAATATGGCAGCCTTTGTCAGAGTATATCAACACCAAAAAACCTGTACGCTCACCACTGCTACCATCAGTCACCATCAAAGGCGCAGTGTTTAGTAAGCGATGGCAAATTTATATTAATACCAAAGTGGAGTCAGAAATTTGATACCTCAGGCCTACATCATTGAATGGCACAAAAACGCTCCTTGGTCACAGCCCTCTCAAGTTGAACAGGATCTGGTGATATGCAGGGCTCTGGTTGAAGTAAAGATTATCCGACTGCTCAAGCTGCCAAGGCAAACTTTTCTGCGATATCAAAAATTACTGGTTGCTGTTTCATTAACTCTTTGCGTATCAGTGAAATATCCTCTGCATTTTGTATATCGTCAGTGGTTTTAATAAAAGACGGCTCAAAAACACACTTCAGAAGCACATTTGCCAACATGGTATTCTTTTGCTGTTCCGGTTGAGCAGTAGACTTCATCCCTGCAAATGAACGCACTTTGGGATAGATCTCAAGAAGCAACTTGCGCAGAGTATCATCTGTGGTGGTTGTTTCGAGCAGGTGGAGTACCTTCAAAACAAGCAGCAAAATAGTGCCATCAGAGCCAAAGGATTCAAGCTCAGCTTCTTCGCTATTGTTGATGTGTTCACCAAGACGAGTGCAAGCCTCTGCAAAACCCAGCCGTAACCCTTTGGTAGGCCGCAAGTTCAATTGTTTTCGCAGGTTTAATTGTTCTTCAAAGTATATCCGGGCATCAGTGAACTGATTGCGGGCAAGAAGCAGAAAGCCTCGCGCTTCAATGAAGGCATCGCGGCATTCGCCAGTTAATTCGTCGGGTATATTCAAAAGATTTGACGCTTTTACAAAAAGACTTTCTTGCTCTAAAATATTGTCTGTTCTATGACGCGCCTCCCACTGGCAGAGAAGAGCACGACCGAGGCGTTGCGCCGGGCGCATTTCATCAACGGAGGTCTCCGAAAGCTCAATTGGCTCATCAGATGAGGTCTTCGGTAGTTCAATAGTCTCTGCGGATAAAGTTTCCGACTTGATAAGATGCAGGGGAACTGCAAACTTATTTTCCGGCTGCAGTAGTTCAATAGTCTCTGCGGATAAAGTTTCCGACGGTTCAATGGATTTGTCGAAGACCTCATGGGCAACATTAAGTTGTTGGTGTGGAGCAAGATCCGTTAAAAGTTGGTCGAGATCTTCCAATCGGGATTGAGCTGTAATAATGTTAAATCCGGCTAAATCTTGAAGAAGTAAACGGGCCTCCTCTGCACGATCGGTTTTCATCAAAAGGTTTGCTAACCCTCTATAGATAAATGGGTTTCGAGGAGACTGCTTAATGGTCTCGCGATAGATTGCTTCGGCCTCTTCTATGCGACCACTTTTCATCAATAGGTCGGCTAATCCTCCTCGACAAACATCGTTATTTGGAAACTCCCTCATGGTTTCACGATAGATGCTTTCGGCTTCGGCTGTGCGACCACTTTTCATCAACAGGTCGGCTAAACCTCCACGGCAAACAACGTCCTTCGGAAACTCCCTCATGGTCTCGCGATAGATTGCTTCGGCCTCTTCTATGCGACCACTTTTCATCAATAGGTCGGCTAATCCTCCTCGACAAACATCGTTATTCGGAAACTCCCGAATGGTTTCACGGTAGATTGCTTCGGCTTCTTCTGTGTGGCCACTTTTCATCAACAAGTCTGCTAATCCGTTACGACAAACAACGTCCTTCGGAAACTCCCTGGTAGTCTCACGATAGATGGCTTCGGCAATCCGAAAATCACCAGCGTTTCGATAGAGGTGGCTGAGTTCGTTACGAACGATGTCATTCCATGGGAACCGAAAACGAGCTGTCCATAGTGTGTCAATCGCTTCATGGCAGATGGCCTCACCTTTTGCATGATTACCTGTTTGCTGCATCCGAATGCCTTGCGACCAGAGACACTGTGCATAAATTACCCAATTGTAAGGATTATTTTTATCCCAGATGAGTGCCTCTTCAGCTCTGGCCACTGCCCAGTCGGAATCATGCATACGAGCAGCACTGGCAAGGCGATTGAATGTGCGAACTATTGAAAATGTATCCCTTGTGATTTTAGCGTAGGCGCGTTCATTTTCTAAAACCAACGTTAATTCTTGGCGGTGTGCTTCTGGTCCATTCTGCTTTATTTTCCAAATTAGCTCATTTTTCTCTGCCAACGGGGTCAATGTAATGCCACAATGATTATGCGGCAGAGTCTCATGATTGACTTTCAAGTCTGGCAATATCTTCTTCAACAAAACCGGTGCATTTTTTGCATCTGGTCGAGCATTCAAGGCTTCTGTAAACTCTCGTATCCATGTTTCCTGAGAAAAACGATAGCCTCCAAGGAGCGCTCTTGTGGTCAAAAGCCAGTTCTTCTGTGAAACACCGTAAATATCAGCGAGATCAATCAATGTGGTGAGCAGTACTGTCTGCACTTTTTCTGGTAACCTGCCAAGCTCATCGCGAGTTTTGCGCAAGCCAAGCAGACCGATATCGGTGTAGTAAGCCGGTTCGCAGTCAGTTCGTAAAGTAATCCCCTGCCACAGCCCCTCCAAATGCTTGTTGGTTTCAGCCCATGCAAGAGCGGCAAGGTAGGCAGCTTCAGGATCAAGGCTTTCGTCTCTGCGAAGAGGACGCAACCACGAGCGGATGTCGCGCAGGTGGTCACGGAGATACCGGGCGACTTGCGGTAAAGGCAAGCCTGCAAGAGCGCTGAACAGATCCTGAAGATGCGATGCCCAGACCAACATTGGCGTGTTTTCCGGTGGCAGTTTCATCAAGCGCTGCTCCAACCAGCCAGCGACTGCTTCATCAAGAGCTATAGCATGAGTTTGATAGATCTCAACAAATGATTCACGGAGGCTGGAACGCGACCACGCCACCACTCCTGCATATCCGAGTATGAGCTTCTGAATTGCCACTGACGGGGAGTCCGTCAGCTCATCAAGCCACTTTTTGACTGATTCGTTCATGGTCGAGCTGGAAGGTCTTTAAAGTGAACCAGATCAGCCGCAAGCAATTCGCAATGGCTATTGCGAGCCTCGGCAATTCGAGCAGGTAACACATCCTCAGTGACAAAGCCAATATTGCGAATGTCTGCAAGCTCGTAACTGATGTGCCCGTGGAGAAATTCTCTGCGGTATGTAGCATCAGTTATGGCGAGGTCAACCGTGTAACCGTAGCTGTCCGATGATGCTTTTTTGGGCGCAGGGAAAAAACAGGGATTTGGCATCTGTCCAGAGACATCATCAAGCACCGTAGGGGTTGCAGCCCATGCAGGTTTACCTATATGAGCGTTGTGGACACGAACAAGGTTGTATTGCATCAGCACTACCGTCA
>CAIWUU010000066.1 GCA_903915955.1 uncultured Chlorobiaceae bacterium
CTTGCCGACATCTCTCTTGAACCATTTCAGGAATTCTTCAAGGAAAAAACAGGCGAAGCATTGACTGACGCAACCCTGCGAAAACTGGAATTGCTGAAAGATTTTCAGGGCTCACTCTTGCCGACGAGCGCCTATGTTCTTTTTTCTGACTGCCAGGTAAAACAAGAGCTTTTCCCTTACGCCAAAATTGAGTGTGCCCGGTTTAAAGGGAGTTCTTCTCAAGAGTTTCTTGATCAGAAAACTGTCGATGGAAATATTGCTGTTCAGGCTGAAGCTGCATACAATTTTGTGCTCCGTCACATCAACAGGGGAGCAACAGTAAAAGGTGTTTACACGGAAAGCCGCTGGGAGTATCCTGTGGTAGCCATCAGGGAAGCTCTTCGCAATGCGGTTGTTCATCGCGATTACTCTCTTGCTGGCAAAGATATCAAGGTTGCCATATATGACGACATGCTCGAAATCACGAGTCCCGGCAACTTGCTTCCCTCCATTGACTTTAATGAAATGGAGGCCCGCCAGTCCGATATCCGCAACAAGGTTATAGCGCCTGTCTTCAAAAAGCTTGGAATCATCGACCAGTGGGGTAATGGCTTGAAGCTTATCGCTGATGAACTGAACGCGTATCCTGAAATAGAGTTCAAATGGTTTGAAAAAGGGCTTCAGTTTCAGGTTCAGTTTTTGAAAAAGGATGACAAGCCGAATGAAGCTCCGGCGATGATCGGAGAATCAATATGGAACCAAGTTGGGACTAAGTTGGAGCCAAGTCGGGACCAAGTTGGAGCCAAGTTTGGTGCAAGTTTGGAGCAGGTCAGACTATTGCTGATTGCTTGTGAAAAACCGGTGATGATTCAGGAATTAATGACGGTCATGGGATTGAAAAACAGGAGCAAGTTCAGGAAAAAATATGTCACTCCACTTTTGGAGAAGGATATTCTGGCAATGACCATCCCGGAGAAGCCGACTAGTTCCCTTCAGCACTACTGCCTGACCGAAAACGGCAGGCGATTGTTGGTGGATATTCGCCAGACATCCTGAACCGAATTACTTTACTACCAAACCTCACTGGAACCAAATAAATGCCGTCACTTGACTGGATTGGGAAATAAGCTGTTGTAAACCACCACAAGCAGGTGCCGTTTCATTTGTTGCGATGTAACGAAAAGCTTTCAGTCGGGGATGCTGGCAGCGGGAATCTTCTTGTGCAGGGGGATAACCTTGTGGCATTGAAGGCATTGCTTCCATACTATGCCGGGCAGGTGAAGTGCATCTATATCGACCCTCCGTATAACACCGGTAATGAAAGCTGGGTGTATAACGATAATGTCAACAGCCCGGAGATGCGGGAATGGCTGGGCAAAGCAGTGGGGAAAGAAGCTGAAGACCTTTCGCGGCATGACAAATGGTTGTGCATGATGTATCCCCGGCTTGTGCTGTTGAAAGAGTTTTTGCGGGAAGACGGAGCCATATTTTTAAGTATTGATGATAACGAGGTACATACACTCCGAAGCCTGTTGGATGAAATTTTCGGAAACAGGAATTTTGTGACTACTCTGATTTGGCAAAAAATCTACACGGTAAAAAATTCAGCACGCCATTTTTCCGAAATGCATGATTACATACTGGTATATGCTAAAGATATCAACAAATGGCAGCGTAACTTGCTTCCTCGAAGCACAGAACTCAACGATTCTTATACCCCTACAACGTCACTTATAAATAATTAATTTTGATGTTCATAGTATAGTTTGCTATTTTTACAAGAAAATCTTGTAAAAAGGAGGCATGCCATGCTACCAACTATCCGACATGATGAGTATCTTTATCCTGTTCCAAAATTTGATCTTGGTCACAAAGATGTCAAAGACTTTATGACTGAACTCACTGGTTTTCACGAGTATTTTGCTGATTGTTTTCAACGTAGTGAATCAAGAGAGCATTTTCTCAAGTACATGGTTGGCCAGTTCTGTC
>CAIWUU010000067.1 GCA_903915955.1 uncultured Chlorobiaceae bacterium
CTGAAATCCCTTCACCAACAGGCTTAGCATCCCCAGGATTACCCATAGCCAGTCTCTCAATTCTTGCCTGAATGCGTGCACGTGCCCGGATATCTTGCAGGCTGTCGATCCACTTGGCGAAATGGTTGGTTTTACGAATTTCTATCATAACCTCAATGTAGCCTATAGACTACATTCTGTCAACAGGATTATTATGGTCAATAATGATATTTTCAAAACATGCTCAAAGCTGATTCAAACATCTGCTCAGTGACAAAATCAATTTCGGTATTGTTATCACTTTTCAACTACTGAAGATAGCTGAAAACCCTGTCACAAAAATGTACAGAAGAAAGCATGTTGCAAAATTCCATAAGAATCGAAATACATCTGCTATTAGTAGACATACAACCCACGCATTACATCAAGCCGATGCAGAAACACGTCCTTCCAGCCATCTCTTGAACGATTTTTGACTTTCACCTGAAGGCTTGCCAAGTAATAAACCCTCAACACTGATATCCTCATCAAGATCTTCCCAATGAATACCATACCCTTTCCCAATCAGCCGCCAGTTCTGAAGCTCTGATTCTGTTGCATGCATAAGTCGTGGATACCAGGCCAGCGGAACGATAATGGGGCATCCATCACTCAAATCAACAGTTAAAGCATCAAACGTAACTGTCACATGCTCTACGGCCGAAACATTGAATTCAATTGTTGAAGTAACCATGCCAAGCCTCCAGTAAATTCTGTTGATGTTCAATGACGATTATTTGAATCCTGGCAATTTCATGCCGTGAAAAACCACCACTACTTTGCAAGCGAACCGGATCGAGCCAAAATTTAGCCAGATTATCATCTCGTTCAATATGAATATGCGCGGGTTCGCTTTTATCGCCAGCAAAAAAGAAAAGCCAATAAGCACCTATACGCAAAACCAGTTGGCATCTGTAATCTCTCTATTTTAAAGAGAATGAAACGTCATTAAGCCAGTCGGAATCAACCTGTTTATCGGCCCGGCTGATCAAAAAAACTTTCTGTCGAAGTATATCAAACAATTACAGGGTATCAAACTCTTTGCTTCACTCCCCTGCCGCTTGAACCATCGTCACGATCGGACTAAAGTGGAATTTGCATTCTTATGGCTGGTTACATGATTTGCAGCATTGCACGGATTCGTTCATTCAGTTTTTCCGATACTGACCTGTTGCAAGCACAGTGGCCAGTTCTGATTGTGAGCGGGCACCGGTACAAAGAGCGCCCGATTCCCATACTCCCGATTCCTTCACCCTCACTCATTTCCATGAGGAGGGGTGGCTGCAACTATGGTCAATTTCAGTTCGGCATCATCAAGCAAATGGTATACCGGCTTTCTCCCCGACAATTTTTCGCTTTCCAGAATAATAATCGGCACCCCTTCCCCGCGCTTATCCATAATGAAATTCCTTTGACTACCAACGGCGTTCACATTCATGGCACATCTGGCCAGCAGAGAACTGATCAGCTCGTTTCGTGAAGATTGCCGTTCCGAGAGGCTATCAATGGTCATGGTGTTCGGAATGGTGCCCGGCGAAAAAATCTCCAGACGGTCGGCGAAAAGATGCAACCGAATTTTTGAGCCATACATCGAATAGTCGCGGTGGGCAACA
>CAIWUU010000068.1 GCA_903915955.1 uncultured Chlorobiaceae bacterium
CTGCTCATGGGCTCTTCCTCTTTGCGGGCGTTCTGAGCCTTGGGGGCTTTGCCGCTTTTGCGGGCTCGTCGTCATCGTCAAGCATCCGGTATTTCGGCGCTTCGGGGTCGTCGAACTGGCCGCTTTTGACGGCCCAGATGAAGAGGAACCATGCGGCGACGCCGACAAAAAAACCGATGCCGATCAGGTAAAAGGTGCTGCTCATGGTTGCTTGATCACAGGTTTTTCAGCCGCAGGGAGTTGCTTACCACAACAAGGGAGCTGGTCACCATCAGCAGTGCGGAGATGATGGGGTGCAGCACCCCCGACACGGCAAGTGGCAACGCTATGAGATTATACGAAAAGGCCCAGACAAGGTTCTGGCGGATGATGGAAAAACATCGCGAGGAGCTTGTAATCAGGGTGTTGATGAGCCTGAGATCGTCGTTCAGGATGGCAACGCTGGCGCTCTCAAGGGCAATGGCGGAGGCGTGGCCGAGGGTGATGCCGATGTCGGCTTCGGTCAGCGCGGGTGCGTCGTTGATGCCGTCGCCGACCATCATGACGCACGCTCCCTTTGCTTTGAGGGCACGGATCACCGCCGCTTTTTCGAGGGGGCCAAGCCCGGCCTGCACGTCGGTGATGCCGCATCTGGCGGCGATGTAGTTGGCTACTCCACGGTTGTCGCCGGTCAGCAACATCAGGGCAAACCCTTTTTTCCGCAGCCCTTCAATTAGGGGAAGAGCGTCGTTACGCAGGTCATCAATCATGCCGATCACTCCGGCCAGCTTGTTGCCGCAGGCGACCATCACCACGGTTTTGCCTTCAGCTTCGAGCGATGCGGTGTGAGCAATCTGTTCATGCTCCATCTGAACACCCTCCTCTTCCATGAAGGCCTTTGAGCCCGCCCGCCAGAGAACTCCTTCGATCACCCCTGAAACTCCTCTGCCCGGTGTTGCCCTGAACTGCGTTACCGTCAGCCGCTCACCCTGCCAGGCAGCCACAAGGGCGCGGCCGGTGGGGTGTTCCGAGGCGGCTTCGAGCGAGGCGACATGCTGCATCAACGTTGGCGTGAGTCCGTAGTCGTGCAAGTCGGTCATGGAGGGTTTGCCGGTGGTGATGGTGCCGGTTTTGTCGAGCACGACCGTGGTGGTTTTTGAGATCGTCTCAAAAATATCTCCCCCTTTGACGAGAATCCCTCTTTTTCCGGCAGTGGTGGTGCCAACGAGAATGGCGAGCGGCGTTGCCAGACCAAGGGCGCAGGGGCAGGCGATGACGAGCACCGAGACGGCGTTCATCAGGGCGGTGACGGTGCTGGCAGAGGTGAGTTTCCAGTAGAGAAAGGTGACAAGCGCGAGGATGATGGTGGCTGGGACAAAATAACCGGCGGTTTTGTCGGCAATGCCCTGAATCGGTGCCTTGCGTGCCTGTGCATCCTCCACCGTGCGGATAATACGGGCCAGCAGGGTGCTCGCCGCGTTGCCGGTGACCTGGATGCGGAGCCGTCCATTCATGGAGAAGCTTCCGGCAAAAACATCGCTGCCCACTGCTTTCAGCACAGGATTCGACTCACCGGTCAGCATTGCTTCGTTCACCTCAGCTTCACCATCCACAACCCTGCCGTCAAGCGGAATCCGGTCGCCCGGGATGATCTCAATCATCTCGCCGCTTTGAACCGCTGCTACTGGTACCATGCTGGTTTCGCCACTCTCCTCAACCCTCAGCGCCTCATGCGGTTGCAGTTCAGCCAGCTCGGCAATGGCGTTGCCCGCCTTGAGCCTTGAGCCAGCCTCCAGAAAGCGTCCCAGCAGAATGAAGGTGATAATCATCGAGGCGGTATCGAAAAATATCTCCCCCCCATAAAAAATCATGGCAATGCTGTAACTGTAGGCCGAGAGTGCCCCAAGCGCCACCAGCACATCCATGTTGAGCGTCAGCCGTCGCAATGAGCGGAGGGCGCTGGAGAGAAAGGGATAGCCCGAGTAGAAGAGGACCGGCGTGGCCAGCGCCCATGAAATAAGCTGGAATGCAAGCCGGTAGCGCTCCTCAATTCCCTCAAAAAAGCCTGCGTAAAGTGCGGTGGTAAAGAGCATGAGCTGCATGGAGAAAAATCCTGCCGTGCCGAAGCGCAGCAGCAGCTCCTGTTTCTCCCTGGCAAACATATCGGCACTTCCGTTGCCATGGCAGGGGTGGGGCAGGTAGCCGATGGAGCGAATGGCGTTCAGTATGGCCTCGAGGCTCACCTGTTCAGCGCTCCAGGTGATGGTTGCCTTGTGGGTGGCATAGTTCACCCTGACGGAGAGCAGACCATCGATCTTCATCAAAAACTTTTCGATGAGCCAGACACAGGAGGCGCATCTGATGCCCGAGAGCAGTAGCTCAATCCGGTGCTCGTTGCCGCTGATGGTGACGGTGTCGCTGAAGGCTGAAGCTTGAAGTTTTACCCCGGTTGCCGGAGGGCCGGGCTGCCAGTCGCACCGCTGGTTGTAGAAGGCGTCAAGCGAGTTGCTGTGGATAAGCTCGTAGACCCCGAGGCAGCCGTGGCAGCAAAAGAGCTTGCTTTCTCCGTTGATCTCAACGATAATGGCCGATGCCCGGCTTGTCTCCTGCAGGCAGTGGTCGCAGCGCAACATTCCGGGAGATGGTTGCTCACTCCCTGACATTGAAGGTAAAGGCAGGATTGTTCAGGGTATCGGAGAGAATGATCGCCTGCCAGAGTGTTCGACCGCTCATGCAGCGCACAATAATCCCTTTACCCTCATAGCGACAGCCGCTCTTTTTCACCAGCGTTACCTGATTTTTGCCCATCTGCATTTCCGGCATTGAGAGATCGAGCAGCAACGTCTCAGGCAGTTTGTCGCATGGGGTCACCGTCACGCTGAAGGTAAGCTCCTTCATGGTGCGTACCGGCCTCGGTTCAATGTTCAGCGTCACGGTTCGCTGGCCTGCAGTAACGGTGCAGGGGCCCTGGTGGATGTTACTCTCCTTGGCCATGAGTTTGCTGCCTGGCATGAGCATAAAGGCGAAGAGCACAAGGGCGAACACCCCCTTTATCTGACGTTGAAAAACCATTTTTTACTGGTAACAAGTTGTTGCTGCTGTTTCAGGTCAATGCGAGCAAACCACACGCCTTTGAAGGGAATGGTGGCGGTTGTCTGATAGATGCCCGGAGCAAGTTGACGCATGGTCATCGTCGAGTCGAAACGGGTATTCGAGAGGTTGCCGATAAAGAGTGAGAGATCGCCCGTTTCGAGCGGTTTACCGTGCGATGTGGCCTTGATTCGAATGATGTTCTGACCCATTTTCAGCGAGTCTGGCTGGCTCAAGGCAATGCCAAGCTTCTCTTCAAGAGCTTTCGACTGGAAATAGTGGGTGCTGTTGTCGTAATAGTTGTTGTCCACCAGGCCATCAGCATGTTTGTAGGCAACAAACAATCCGCACGCCATAGCCGTAAAAAAACAGGCATAGATGATGGAAAGGGTTATTTTCATACTCTTTTTTTCCAGTAGTCGGGATCACGTTTGAAATGAACGACAGCTATAATCTGAATCTCGTCATCCTTTTCACGAAATACAATCCCGAATGGAAAGCGTTCAACACAACATCGCCTGACCATTCCATCAACATGCTGATAAATTGATGGAAAGAGCCGAATCTTTTGTGTGGAAGAACGAACCTCTTCCAAAAAACGTTTTCCAAGTCCAACTTGCTGTGTTTCGTAAAACTTGGCAGATTCAATCATTTCAAGCTGCGCTTCGGGATGAAAGCGAAGGTATTTCACATTAACTCATTAAAGGCTTGCTCAAAAACCTGCTCTCCCGGCAGCAATTCCACTTTGCCACAATCAATTTCCTGGCAGCGCTGAACAATTTCTTTTTGCCATTGGGCAGAAAGCTGAAAGTCAGGTTCCGCATCAAGGCTTTCCAGTAAACGTTCAGCAATGAATGCCCTTGCAGGATGGGATAGATGCAAAGCTGCATCAAGAACTTGTGTTGCCTTCATCTCTACATTCATATTGAACAACCATTTATAGTTTTTTTAAATCTCTCGGGGTTGAATTCTCCACCGCTTGCGGTGAAGTTTCTTAAGCATTTTCTATAACTTGATACCCCTCTGCTTGCGGCGGGGAGCTTCATTAACTTCTTCATCAAAATTCTTGAAATCACTACTATTTTGCATTGTTTTATTATACTATAATTGTCCCAAAATTTATAGGAATCCCACCTTTATGCTGCTTGCAATACTACTACCTGAGATGCGTAGATCAATCTGTTCTGGTGCTTTGCCGCTCGATTTCACCAGAATACGCCCATGCAGTACAGAAAATGGCGGCAACAGGAGTGAGTGTTCGCCAATAAGGGTGACGTTATCGGGCGAAGAGAGTTCAAGTGCAAGCGGCTTTCCGCCATTATTATAGATGGTGTAGGAGTAGCGGTTCAGGCCCGAGGGGAGGGGAGCGTTGTCGCGGGTGACAAGAAAGTCAACCGGAGGACGGCTCCAGAGCAGCACGAAAAGAACGACTCCCGCAGCAGCGGTTGCGCCTCCAAGCCAGAAAGTTTTTGGACGGACTATCCGACCCTTGTAGTTCGGGAAGGGTGGCATACCTCTCTTTTCACTGAGCACCCGGCAGGCGTCGATACATTCGGCACAGGCAATGCAGGCAGAGTTTAACCCTTTCTTGATATCAATGCCGACAGGGCAGACCTTGACGCACTCATCGCACTTCATACAGGTAGCATCCCTCGAAACATCATACTCAATCACCAGGGTATCCTTGTCGAAGAGGGCATTCTGCAACATGGCGTAGGGGCAGATCGAGGTACAGAATCCTCTTCCAAGAAAGGCCAGCTCCAGGTAGACCGCCACCCAGAGAACCAGAAAAAAGGACGTCATGGTTGTTGAGACAAAGAGCGAGTTCAACGTCTCGGCAGGAGGCACAAAGTACCAGATCATGGTGATCGATACCAGGGCAGAGAGGGGTAGCAGCAGAAGTCTCTGAATCGTTTTCTGCTGATTCCTTCCAAAAAGCTTTGCAAGGCTCTGGCTCAGGTCGAGCAGTACCGTCTGGGGGCAGAGCCAGCCGCACCACACTCTTCCGAAAATGACCGTCACGAAAGCAATAAAGAGCAGGAAAAAGAGCGAAACGCCAAGAATGAGATAGAATTCCCGGATCCAGATCACCGATCCGAAAACATAAAGCTTGAGTGTTGGAATGTCAAACCGGAGCGCACTTTGACCATTGATGGTAAGAAACGGCAGGCCTGTCAGTATGACGGCCTGCAGGATTTCGATGGCTCTTCGGTATGGTTTCCACAAAATGGCAAGCTCCTGAGTTGGTGAGAATTACTTTTTCCTCAGGCTTTCCAGAAAGGCAGCCATCTTGCTGATTTTTTCTGAGCCAATCTGGGGAAGAAATGCAGGCATACCGTTTGGGCGCCCCTTGGCAATTGATTCATAAATATCCTTTGGGGTAGCTCCGTATTTGAGCGTTGCAGCGGTGAGGTTGGGGCCAATTCCGCCTGTTGCATCTGCATTATGGCAGGGAGCGCAGGTGTTGGCATAGATCTCCTTGCCCTCCTTGATGGCCTCCTTGTCGCCCGAATACTCTTTGACGGTAACAGACTTCTCTGATTTTGCTGCCGAAGCCATCTCCTTGTCAAACTCTTTGTAGAATGACCAGCCGGAAATAGCCGGGGTATAGGAGACGATATAGCCGATCAAAAAAATAATTCCCCCGAAAAAAAGAGCAGCCAACCTTTGGGGATTTTATTGTGGCCCTCCTGGGGTTCTCCGGTATCATACATGGTCATCTCCTTTTGTTCAGTTGTCGTCGTCAAGCATTCTGTGTTTTGGCTCCTCAATCTTCTGCTTTCGTTTCGGATTGTAGTAGTAAACCATGATCCCTCCCGAAATAATGGCGAGAACCATGGTGAAGAGCACATAAGCCAGGCCTGAAACATTCATTTTGTGGCCTCCATGTTCTTGACATCCCGTCCAAGTTTCTGAAGGTAGGCAATCAGGGCATCCATCTCGGTCAGCTCCTTCTGCAGTTCCGGCGGTGTTACCTTGTCACGGCTCTCTTTTGAGGGATAGCTTGCATCAGTGACGGTTGCCCGGTACTGGTCAATCTGCTGCTGCACATCACTTTCAGAGTAGCCGTAGCCAAGGGTAGATGTTTTTTTGAACGAGTACCCTGTGTCGAGCCTGTTTTTGGCAAGCCAGCCATAGGGTGGCATGTTGGACTTTTCAAACATGCTTTGAGGGTGTGCGGTATGTTTGTAATGCCAGGAGTCAGGGTACTTTCCTCCGACACGGTTCAAATCTGGCCCTGTGCGGCGTGAGCCCCAGAGGAAGGGGCGATCGTAAGCGAACTCCTCCGGTTTTGAGTATTCGCCATACCGGAGCACCTCGGTTCTCAGTGGTCGGACGGTCTGGGTGTGGCAGTTGTTGCACCCTTCA
The DNA here is from genome assembly GCA_903915955.1 of uncultured Chlorobiaceae bacterium. Classification (GTDB taxonomy): domain Bacteria; phylum Bacteroidota; class Chlorobiia; order Chlorobiales; family Chlorobiaceae; genus Chlorobium. The sequence goes on from CAIWUU010000068.1 coordinate 6,439, forward strand.
CGCATATAGATGTCGCGCCCCTCCTGTTCCACCGCAGTGTAGGGTTTTATGTACGGGCTCACCGGTTGCGTCGAAGGCATGAAGAGTGGAATAAAGACGGTAACAGTGGTACCGATCAGGATAACAACGGCTGCAAGAACAGCAAAAACAACCGGTTTTGAAGTGATCCCCATGATGTCAGCTCCTGTTTGTTGATTTTGTCGTTTATGCTTCACTCTGGTTTGGCTCTCTCCTGACGGTCATGATCAGATTCCAGGCAAAAACCAGTATGCCGATAAAGTAGATGACCCCTGCGCCAAACCGCAACTTGTAATAGGGGTAGAGTGACGCTACCGTATCAAGAAAATTGTACATCAGCGAGCCGTCAGGGTTGGTGGCTTTCCACATGGCCCCCTGCTGGATTCCGGCGATCCACATGGTGATGGTCCAGGTGAACTGGCCAACAAGAATAAGCCAGAAATGGGTGTTGGCAAGTTTGACGCTGTAAAGCTCCCTGTTGGTGATGCGCGGAATCATATAGTAGAATGATGCAGAAATAACCATGGTTACCCATCCCATCGTCCCCATGTGCACATGGCCGACAACCCAGTCGGTATAGTGAAAGAAGGCGTTGAGGGTTCTGAGCCCCTGCAGCGGTCCCTGAAGGGTCTGGAGGCCATAAAAGGTGATACCGGCAATGAAGAACTTGGTGAGATAGTTGGTGCGCATCTGATCCCAGTTC
>CAIWUU010000069.1 GCA_903915955.1 uncultured Chlorobiaceae bacterium
CCTTTGGCTCTCGACTACTCCACCCTGAACCTGCTCCGTCAGAACCACCCTGCCTGGCGCCTCTTGTGCGCCCAGCATGCGCCGCTGGTGGCCGGGTTTCTGCACCGGGTCTTTATTGTGCCCAATGTGCGGATTCTCTCGCAGGCCGATCTGGTTGAGGCGCTGGAGGATGAGCTCTTTGCCCTGCGCCAGCAACTGGGCGCTGACCAATTTCCCAATACGGCGCAAAGTTACCTGAATGAGTGGGCCGAGAACGACAAAGGGTGGCTGCGCAAATTCTATCCGGACGGGACGGATGAGCCTCACTTCGACCTGACGGCCTCCACGGAAAAAGCGCTGGCCTGGCTGGAGAGTTTGACAGAGCGTGCATTTGTGGGCACCGAGTCGAGGCTGCTTACCCTCTTTGAACTCTTGCGGCAGATGAGCACGGGAAGCCAGGCTGACCCGGAGGTGCGGATTGCGGAGCTGCAAAAGCGGCGTGACGATATTGATGCCGAAATTGCCCGCATCCGTGCCGGTGAGATATCGCTGCTTGATGATACCGGCCTGAAGGATCGCTTCCAGCAGTTTCTGCAGCTCGCACGTGAGTTGTTGACCGATTTCCGCGAGGTGGAGCACAACTTTCGCACCCTCGATCGCCGCGTACGCGAGCGCATTGCCCTCTGGGAGGGGGCCAAGGGGGCGCTGCTGGAGCAGATCATGGGCGAACGTGATGCCATTGCCGATTCGGATCAGGGAAAAAGCTTCCGGGCATTCTGGGACTTTCTCATGTCGCAGTCACGCCAGGAGGAGCTGAGCCTGCTTTTGGAAGAGGTGCTGGCCTTGCCTCCGATCATCTCCATGCGCCCCGACAACCGTCTGCGGCGCGTTCACTACGACTGGCTGGAGGCTGGAGAGCATACCCAGCGCACGGTGGCCCGCCTCTCAGAGCAGTTGCGCCGCTTTCTTGATGACAAGGCGTGGCTTGAAAATCGCCGCATCATGGATATCCTGCACAACATCGAAACCCGGGCTCTTGATTTGCGCGTTGATCTCCCGCCAGGCGGCTTCATGCCTCTTGACGGCTCCTCTGCGGCCATCGAACTGCCTCTCGAAAGAACGCTCTATCGCCCTCCCTTCAAGCCATTGATTGCAGGAGTGGCCCTCGATGAAGGCGATGCGGAGATTGATACCGCCGTGCTCTACGCCCAGGTGGTGGTCGACCGGGCCGAGCTGTTGCGAAATATCCGCCTGGAACTTCAGATGCGCAGCCAGATCACCCTCGGGGAGGTGGTTGAGCGTCACCCTCTGCGCAACGGTCTGGCCGAGCTGGTTGCCTATTTGCAACTTGCCGGAGAGTGGCCACGGACGACGGTGGATGAGGGGGTAGAGGAGCAGGTGCAATGGCAGAGTTCGACGGGCATAACCCGTGAGGCCACCTTGCCGCGTATTATTTTATTAAGAAACGGATGATGAACCATACAGAGAGTGAAAACAGCGGAGCCCCTTTTCATGGTCAGGAGCTTGCGTCAATTGTGGTTCCCCTGTTGAAAGGGGTGATCTACCAGGAGGATAACCCTGCATTATGGGGCTCGTTACTCAACATGATGTCTGCTGTTCGCGATTACGTGGCGGTGCTTAATCTAGAGTTGATTCTCGATGAGTCGGAAGGGTACGCTTTTTTGCGATCAAATTCCGAGGGCGAAACGGAGGGGGCGAACAGCGCTCCCCGACTGATGGCACGCAGGCAGCTCTCCTACCCGGTCAGCCTGCTCCTGGCGCTCTTGCGCAAAAAACTTGCCGAATTTGATGCCGGCGCTGGCGACACACGCCTTATTCTTTCGCGGGACGAGGTGGTTGAGCTGATCAGGATTTTCCTTCCTGCCGCCAGCAATGAGGTGAAGTTGATCGACCAGGTCGATTCGACGCTGAATAAAATCGCTGATCTTGGTTTTATCCGCCGATTGCGTGGAGAGAGGCAGATGATAGAGGTGCGCCGGATTATCAAGGCATTTATCGATGCCCAATGGCTGGCCGATTTTGACAAACGGCTTGACGAATACCTGCAGCGACCGGTAAAAGGGATGGAGAGAGATGATGAGTGAGGCGGTTGAAACGGGATTTATTGCCGATGACCGGCTGGTGTGACGATTGAGACGGAGTTTCAAATTTTGAATACGCTTCTGCGGAGACGGCGGTTTTAAACGAATTGAACAGTGCTGCTATAGGCCTAACGGCTGGCGGCGGAGTGATTCGGCATAGGGGTGGAAAAGCAAAAGGCTCCACAAATAAATGCGAAGCCTTGGTAGTGCAGCCATGCGGGATTGAAATCTCCTTTGCATGGAGGCCTCTTTCGAGGCTATCATATCATTAACATAAAAAAGCCATGCTCTCTTATGCATTTCAGACATGCAACAACTCCGGTTCAATGAATGGGCGAAGTTCTTGACGTAACGCTTTTTCAGTGACCAAATCAACACTGCAACCCAAGAGATCTTCAAGGAAAAAAAACACGCCAAAATAACGGCTTGACGTTGCTGCGCCGTCAAACGCCACAAGAATATCAATATCGCTTGTAACGGTTGCCGTATTGCGTGCGTATGAGCCAAAAAGCGATAACTGTGTCACCCCAAAACGAGCTTGCAGTTCGGGTTTGCTTTTGGTTAAGAACGTTATTATTTCGTTTTTTGAGAGCATAGTAACCTCACGATAAACAAGATTTCTGGATTGCCGGGGTGGTTGAGGCGTGTTCGATGGTCATACTCACAAGATCCCGCCCAATTCGGAAAAAGCAGACAGTTCTCCTCTTTATAAGAACGAAGATACCTGATAGCTGCAACTCTGGTTCATCCTTCAACAAGTCGAGGAGGTAGTCGGCGAGGCCAAGACCTTGGGTTCGGTCGGCAGGGGTCGCTCGTTTTTCGAGGATGGTACGGAGTGTCAAAATCTGCCCGAAGACCTTTCGCCCTTTGGTTGCGGCATGAGCTACTCCATTGAGAAAAAACCGCACCCATTGGAGCAGGTCATTAGTGACTCGAACCTGCGTCAGGGCATCATAATAGCTGAAGCGGTTACGTTCAAAGAAATCCGATAAGTGGGCATAATATTGAGACGAGGAATGAGAATCACCATGTTTGGGTCGCAGACTCAATTGTTACGGCCATTGTCGCGCGCAACCAATCGAACCGTTTCTTCAGCACATCAAACTCTGGGCCGGATGTGATAAACTTCGCCTTGGCTGGTATAATCCCCTTCGCTATCAGCGAGTTGGCAAGAGCAAGTGCATATTTTTCAGGAACTCAAGCAGCGCTATTTCAAGGACAAATCGGAGTGTGACTTCATTGTCAAAACAGGTTTAGAAGTAACGGAGGCCATTCAGGTTTCAGCAACCCTCAGCGATGCAACAACAAGGCAACGGAAGCTTCGCGGACTGACGGAGTGCTGCAACAAGGTCGGATTGCGCCATGGCCTGATTATGTTATGTGTACTGCAAAACGTTTTTTTGTCATGACAATGTCTGACATTTTTTATAAATTGACGTGCTGATAGCAACAAAAATAAATTTTTCATGAGTGCACACACCGCCAAAACCGAAAAACTTGACCTCCGCCTGTCACAGCAGGCCAAGCAGGTGTTGCGCATTGCCGCAATTGCCGCACATCGCTCCGTAAGTGAGTTTGTGCTTGAGAGTGCTCTTGCTCGTGCCGAAGAGACTCTGGCCGATCGCCGATCGTTTAGCCTTAACGGCGAACAATGGACGGCATTTATTGCAGCACTTGATGCCCCGCCACGAAACTTGCCAAGGGTCAAAAAGCTTTTTCAGGAAAAGAGTATTTTTGAGCAAGCGTAACACCTTATGCCTACACGCTTCTCCATTGAAAAGCTGCGCAGTGATCATGCCGTTCAAGGATTTGATTGCGGCAGCGAAGAGCTTAACCGTTTTCTTGTTCGCTATGCCCTTACCAGTCAGCGGGCCTCTTCATCGCAAACCTATATCGGGCTTGCAGATCTATCGATTGTCGGGTTCTATACCCTTTCCGCAGGTCAGGTGAGCTACGAAGATTCCCCACAACGCCTGACCAAGGGTCTCGCACATCATCCGGTTCCAATCATGTTGCTCGCTCGTTTGGCTGTGAGCAACACATGGCAAAAGCGCGGAATTGGTGCTGGCCTGTTGAAAGACGCAATGCGGCGAACCATTCAGGCTGCTGATATTGCAGGCATTCGAGCTTTCGCCGTCCATGCCAAAGATGAGGCCGCACAGCAATTTTATACCCATTTTGATTTTATTCCCTCACCAACTGACCCGTATTGAACTTGCTATATTTTCGTGGACAGGGTAAGAAGTCATATCTTCAATCCAAAGGAGATATGGGAAATGACAGAGAAAGGCAATGAGAGTCGCAGGAAGTACAGCAAAGAGTTTAAGGTTGATGCAGTTGAACTCATGAAG
>CAIWUU010000070.1 GCA_903915955.1 uncultured Chlorobiaceae bacterium
ATCTTTGAGTGCGTATTCGACCACCACATCATTTTTTGACTTGCAAATGATGATGCCTATGGTGGGGTTATCCTGTTCGGTTTTCAGGATACCATCAACCGCAGAGACATAAAAATTAAGTTTTCCGGCAAACTCCGGCTTGAACTTTACCGCTTTGAGTTCAATCACCACAAAACAGTGCAGACGGGTATGGTAGAACAGGAGGTCAATAAAATAGTCTTCGCCGCCGACTTCCAGTTTGTACTGCCGCCCGATGTATGAAAAGCCTGCGCCGAGTTCCAGTAAAAATCGGGTGACATGCTCTATCAATGCCTCTTCAAGCTCTTTTTCGTCGTGCTTTTTGCGCAACAAGAGAAAATCGAAATTATAGGGGTCTTTGAGGATTTGCTGGGCCAAATCCGATTGCGGGGCTGGCAGGGTTGCCTTAAAGTTGGTGATTGCTTTACCTTCGCGCTGGTAGAGGCGGGTTTCGATATGATGGGTCAAAACAGCCCGCGACCAATTGTTCTGAATGGTTTGCTGCACATAAAAGAGCGCTTCACCCTGCTCCTTGATCTTGCTGATGATGACAAGGTTGTGACTCCACGGTATTTGGGCAACAAGCTGCTGCCCAAATAGTGAGTTTTCTAATTGGGCAACAGGCTGTTGCCCAATTGCAGATTTGTCCAATTGTGCAGCAGCCTGCTGCACAATTGGATTTGTTTCGGACCAGAACTGATACCACTGGCGCATATATTTCAGGTTGCGCACGGAAAACCCTTTCATATCAGGAAATTCAGATTGCAGGTCATGGCTTATCTGCCCGAGAATGCCATCACCCCAGGCCGATGCCTGTTGACGCGCAATAATGCGTTCAGCCAAATCCCAGTACAACTGAAGCATAGTCTGATTGACCGAAACCGCAGCTTTGAGTTGTGCTGATTGAATCCGACCCTTGATTTCCCGGATAAACTCCCTATACTCTGTTGTGTTGAGCTGCGTGTTCATATTTTTATCCTCGCCAGATTCTCAGCAATTGCCTTGTTCAGCTCCGCCTCTTCCACCAACTGCGCTTCAAACTCACTCTTCAGTGTTGCAAAACGTTCAGCAAAATCAAAGTCATCCTCTTCTTCAGCGAGGCCAACGTAGCGACCCGGTGTGAGCACGTAGTCGAGTTCCTGCACTCGCTCCAACGGGACAGAGGCACAGAATCCTTTGCTATCCTCATACTCACCCTCTCCGGTTCGCCAGTCGTGATAGGTTTCGGCAATGAGATCAATGTCGTCACCCGAGAGTTCACGGGTACGTCGGTTGATGAGGTGGCCCAGATTACGCGCATCGATAAAGAGAATTTCGTTCTTGCGCGGGTGGCCATTGTTCCTTGCCCGGTTCAGAAACCAGAGAGCGGCAGGAATCTGCGTGTTCAGAAAGAGTTTGGCGGGCAGGTTGACAACGCAATCAATCAGGTTGCCATCAGCAATCATGGATTTACGGATATCGCCTTCGCCGCTGCTTTTGCTGGTGAGTGCTCCTTTGGCAAGTACCACTCCGGCAATGCCGTTCGGGGAAAGGTGGAAGATAAAGTGCTGCAACCATGCAAAGTTGGCATTGCCTGCCGGTGGAATGCCGTATTTCCAGCGGCCATCACCACGGAGTTGTTCACCGCTCCAGTCGCTGTCATTAAATGGTGGATTGGCTATAACGTAATCTGCTTTAAGGTCTTTATGGGCATCGTTGAGAAAGGAGCCTTCGTTGTTCCATTTGACCTGTGAACTGTCGATGCCGCGAATGGCAAGGTTGATCTTTGCCAGACGCCAGGTGGTCTGGTTGCTCTCCTGACCGTAGATAGAGATATCCTTTACACGGCCTTGATGCTCCGTAATGAATCGTTCCGACTGCACAAACATGCCGCCGGAACCACAGCAGGGGTCCAAGACCCTGCCTTTATAGGGCTCAAGCATGGAGACAAGGAGTTCAACAATGCTGCGCGGGGTGTAGAACTGCCCGCCCTGCTTGCCTTCGGCGAGAGCGAATTCACCGAGGAAGTATTCGAAAACGTGACCGAGCACATCGCGGCTCCGCGACTTGGCATCACCGAGGGCGATATTACTCATAAGGTCAATCAAACCTCCAAGGCTTGCGGGATCGAGGTTTTGGCGTGCATAGACCTTGGGCAAAACACCCTTGAGCATCGGGTTCTCTTTTTCAATAATATCCATTGCCTCATCGACAAGGATACCAATATCCGACTGGCGGGCACTTGTCAGCAAAAATGACCAGCGAGCTTGCTGGGGGACAAAGAAAATGTTTTCTCCTTTGTACTCGTCTTTGTCTTCCGGATCGGCCCCGGCATATTCCCCTTCGCCTGCCTGAAGTTTGGCGTACATCTCCTCGAAAGAGTCGGAGATGTATTTGAGAAACATCAGGCCAAGTACGATGTGTTTGTATTCGGCGGCATCAATATTTTTGCGCAGCTTATCGGCGGCTTTCCAGAGCTGCTTTTCTATGGGTTCTTCTTTGATCTCTTTTGGTGCTTTAGTTCTGGCCATGTCTCTACGTTATTCCTGATCTGATCAATGGTTGTTCTGGAAGGTGAGTCTGGTTGCCACTCACTGATTGACTCCGGCTCGTTTTGATGAGAACATTCACCCACTGATGCGACAAATACTTGAGAACTCAAACAGGTTTGTCAACAGGCTGCATTTCAGCAAGCAGTGTTTCGGGCGCAATATCCTGCTGGTGAGGCCAGGTAATGGAGCCATTTTTTATCCCTGCCTGATTGAAATAGTTGATGTCACGCAGCTCCCTGAACACTCCGAAATCAAGATAGGGCTTGACATCAAAGATACCCTTTCGCCCCGCCATAGTTTCGACGTAAATTTTATAGTCGGGCAGTGGCTTTACTTTTTTGATATCCCAGTACATAGTGTGGTTATCATGGGTTGATTTTACTTTTTGCCTGGCCTAAACTACCGAAAATTCATCATAAAGTGAAAGGTGGGCGCGGAGCAATTATGGCAAGGCATTGACTCAATCCTTCAGCACTCGATCCAGCACGGCTACAACTCTTCCGGCAGCGGCCCCATCCCATTTCTCGGGAATTTTTGAGCGGCTTGTGATGTGTTGATGTGAACCGGGATGCAGAATGTCGTGAATGCGGCTTGTGATATCATCCTCATCGAGGCCAACCAGCAGGTTGGTGCCAATTTCGATGGTTGCAGGGCGCGAAGAGCTCTCCATAATGGTGAGGCAGGGAACATTCATGACGGTGGCTTCCGACTGCATCTCTTCAAGGTTGGTGAGGAGCAGCATGGAGTCCCGGAGCAGCTTCAGGAGTGAGGTGTGTGTTTGAGGTTCGATTACCATTACTCCCTCAATTGCGCTGAACGAGTCGCCCATACCGTGCTGCTGCATGAGTGCAGCAAGCTCCGTAGCGAGCGGCATGACGACGGTGATTTTCAGGGAAATTTCCTGAATAAGCCGCTGCATCAAGGCAAGTGGCTCTTTACCGGAGAAACGGCCTGCCGGGCTCAGGAGTACAAGGAGATATTTTTTCGGTTTGATTTCTTTCGGCACTGATGCCGCAGAGTTGTTTGCCTCTTCCATCAGGGCGACAAGGCTGTCGATGAGAAGGTTTCCGGTAAAAAAGACTTTGTCGTCGGCAATGCCCTCGTTGATCAGATTGTATTCGCCGCTATGCTCACTCACAAAGTGGAGGTCGGCCATGGAGTCAATGACGACGCGGTTAATCTCTTCAGTGTCGGAACGATCGTAGCTTCGCAGCCCGGCATCGACGGCGGCAACGGGGAGGCCGAGTTTTGCTGCGGTAATGGCGGCGCCTAAAGCGGCATTGTCGCAGCCGCAGACCAGAACAAGGTCGGGTTGTTCGCTCAGCATGATTTTTTCCATACCGGTCATGGCCGCAGCCAGTTGTTCAACCGGTGTGCCTTTCGGAAGTGTGATGGTATGATCTGCTTCGTCAAGAGTGAAGCTTGCGGCAAGTTCAGCACTGATTGGTACGGCGCCTTCGGGGAGGGCAAGCAGCACAACCGGCTGGTAAGTGGTCTGGTTTGTCAATGCTTTATAGAGCGGAGCAAGCAGAAGAGCGCCAGATTTGCTGCCGGCGGCCAGAAGTAATTTTTTCACAGTGAAAACAAAGCTTTGTTACATTGGGGGAAAGCAATTTTAGGGATGCCATTAATCGTTATCTGCCTGGCCATGCGAAAAGTTTTTTCAGTTCCGTTCCTGATCGCCATTTTGTTTCTGTTTCAGGCCATAATGCTTCCGATGTGGGACTATAATACACTCCATGCGGAGAAAAAGAAAATTATTCTCCAGCATGCCGATACCCTCGAAGGAGGGGAGGGTGCTGCCGGGAGCTATCGCTCGGTGATTGGTAATGTGGTGTTCAAGCATGACACGTTGACTCTGAAGTGCGACAGTGCTACCGATTATGACCAGGAGAACAAGATTGTGCTGAAAGGCAACGTTTTTATTGCCGATAATGCGGTGGAGCTTTATGGTGAAAGTGGCGTTTACTATCCCGACAAGGGTGTCGGAGAGTTAAGCGGCAATGTTCGGGGCCGGATGCTGGATAACTCTCTTTCCGGCAAGGCGAAGAGGGGGGTGGTTAACAGGGTTACCAATCAGATTACGTTCTACGATGATGTGCTTGTCTGGCATGAGCGTCAGCAGATCAGTGGCGATATGATTCTTCTGCATCTCAAGGAGGTTGGCCGAAGCGGCAAGCGCAAGAGTATTGATGAAGTTGAGGTACAGGGCAGTGCCTTTTTTGCCGCTCAGGATACCCTTTCTGTTTCCCCTGTTGTGTACGACCAGTTCAGCGGAAAGAGTATGCTCATTCGGCTGAATGAGAGCTCGAAAATAACCGGAATAACGCTGACCAACCAGGCAGAAAGTCTCTATCATCTCTACGATGAGAAGCGAAAACCCTCCGGCATCAACTATTCGAGCGGAGATATGATCCGGATGTTTTTTAAGGCAGGTGTTCTCAGCCGGGTAAAGGTTGTGGGTGGTGTTGAGGGGAAGCAGTACCCGGAGAGTTTTCGGGGCAACAAGGGTATCAATCTTTCAAACTTTCTCTGGAGAGAGAGAGAGAATCCGTTTAAACCGCAGAAACGCCTTCCGTGAGGCGGGAAGGCGTTTCTGGAGGTGGATTCCTGTTTTGATGATGGCATCGGGTTGCGCAACACCGTAATAGATCGTGCGGTAACAACAGAGCTGCTTCTATGAGGCCATAGGGCAGGATCCGCCCGCGCAGGCGCCGGAAGCACAGGGGCTTGGAGCGGCTGGAGGTTTACTGCTGTTGTAGTCTGTTTTATAAAACCCGGAACCCTTCAGCACAAACCCGCCCTCGGCGGTTATGACCCGCTCAAAGCTCTCTTTTTCACATTTCGGGCAGATCGTGAGCGAGTTATCGCTTATTTTCTGGACTATTTCAAGTTCATTTCCACAATTTGTGCATCGATACTGGTAAGTTGGCATCTTTATTTTCCTCTTTGATTAATCGTATTCTGACTGCTGTGTTTCTTCATCAGTCCATTGTTTAAAAAGTCTATAGCCTTAGAGTGGCCATGTTTTTGTATATAAATATATTTCCCAACATATAAAAGTTCAGGCCGTGATCGTTAAAACCCGTGCAATAATCTTACGGGAAACCAGGTACCGCGACCAGTCCAAGATCTGTTTGCTCTACACCCGTGAGTTCGGCAAAATGTCGGTTATTGTTAAAGGTGCACGCAATCCGAAAAACAGGTTATCCTCTCTTTTCAGCCCCGGCAATGTTGTCGATATTGTGCTCTATAAACGAGCTGGCAGAGAGATTCAACTCGTCAGTGATGGAAACCTTGTTTTAAGTCCAATGGTTCCCGCGTCGGATATGGAGCGATTTGCCATTCTCTACCGGATTATTGACCTCGTAAAGCAGACCTCTGATGGCGATGAAAAAAACGTGCCATTGTTTACTCTGCTGGCAGGCACACTTGAACAGCTCTACCGCTCCGATACCAATTTTCGGAAGCTTTATGCCTGGTTTCTTTTGCGCTTTATCTCTCTGCTTGGCTTTCAGCCCTCCCTCAAAAAGTGTGTTTTCAGTGGGGAGGAGCTTGTGCCGGCAGTAAGTGCAATGAAGCTCAGTGAGCTCTATTTTGTAATGAATCCCGGCGGACTTGCACTGCCTGCAGCAGCGGGAGCGGGCTTCGGCAAAAAAAGGCTTATCCCGGTGCCTCTTGCTCTGCAGCTCGCCGCCATGGCGGCAACGGCGGTATCGGCGACAGACTCCATCCAAGCTGATGCGGCTGATATTGAGATACTCTGCGATCTTTTGCACGAGTACTGTGGAGTGCATCTCGATCATGTCCGGTCGCGCAAGAACATGGTCATCGTCTCTCAAATCCTTCAGCAATAGCTTGGGTCCTGTTTTTTTTGGGGTTTTATATCTTCTGGAGTATTTCTATCTTGACCCGATCTTTTATTTAATTTTGTATACCTCTTGTTCAATTCTAAACTGCATTTTCCGACATGCCTCAACTCACCAAATCAATTGAACTCTTTGAAAAAGCAAAGAAGTTTATCCCCGGCGGCGTAAACTCTCCGGTGCGAGCATTCAAATCGGTTGGCGGAACTCCAATCTACATGGCGAAAGGGTCGGGAGCATACATGACCGATGTTGACGGTAACCGTTACCTTGACTATGTTGGTTCGTGGGGTCCCTTCATTCTTGGCAGCATGCACCCCAGAATCACCGCAGCGCTTGAGTACACGCTGAAAAATATCGGCACCAGTTTTGGTACCCCGATTGAGATGGAGATCGAAATTGCCGAGCTTCTCTGCAAAATTGTTCCTTCGCTTGAGATGGTGCGTATGGTCAACAGTGGTACCGAGGCCACCATGTCTGCTGTTCGTCTTGCACGTGGCTACACGGGCCGCGATAAAATTATCAAATTTGAAGGGTGCTACCATGGCCATGGCGACAGCTTCCTCATCAAGGCGGGCTCAGGCGCTCTGACGCTCGGCGCTCCCGACAGCCCTGGTGTTACCAAAGGCACCGCGCAGGATACGCTCAACGCAACCTACAACGACATTGAGTCGGTAAAACTGCTCGTTCAGGAGAACAAGGGCCAGGTTGCCGCTATCATTATTGAGCCAGTCGCAGGCAACACCGGCGTTATTCCGGCCCAGCCGGGCTTTCTTGCCGCACTTCGTGAACTGTGCACCAAAGAGGGCATTGTGCTGATTTTTGATGAGGTGATGTGCGGATTCCGCGTAGCGCTTGGTGGCGCGCAGAGTCTCTACGGTGTTACACCTGACTTGACCACTATGGGCAAAATCATCGGCGGTGGTCTTCCGGTAGGAGCCTTCGGTGGCAAACGAGAAATCATGGAGCGTGTGGCTCCGCTTGGCGATGTCTATCAGGCAGGCACCCTTTCAGGTAATCCGCTTGCACTGACCGCAGGTCTTGAAACCCTGAAAATTCTTATCGATGAGGATCCATATCCTGAGCTCGAAAGAAAGGCAAAAATCATTGAGGCGGGCTTCAGCGATAACCTGAAAAAACTGGGTCTGAACTATGTGCAGAACCGTGTTGGCTCCATGTCTTGCCTCTTCTTTACCGGAACACCGGTGGTGAACTATTCGACCGCCATCACCGCCAATGTGAAAAAGCACGGCAAGTATTTCCACTCACTGCTCGATCAGGGAATCTACACAGCACCATCCCAGTTCGAAGCGATGTTCATCAGCGCAGTGCACACCGATGAGGATCTGGAAAAAACTATCAAGGCAAACTATAACGCTCTTGTGGTTTCCGAGAAGTAGTTATCGGAAGATGCGATAAATAAAAAAGGGAGGCTTGCAACCTCCCTTTTTTTATTTCTATTCTATTCAATGATTCCGGCGCGCACAAGTTCTCTGGTAATCAGCACCCGTGCTGACGCGTCCCTGACCATTTTTTGAAGGATTGGCAGAAATCCATCAATCTTTGCAGGAGAGTCGACAATTTCAATAATCATGGGAAGGTTTGTGCCCAACTCCATGATTTTAGAGCTCTTGATCCCCATGTCGTGGCCGTAGGAGAGCATCCCTTTCAGCGCAGTGGCTCCCGCCATCTCATGTGTTCGGGCTTCACGGACAATCTCTTCATAGAGTGGCCGGTGACCGAACCGGGCCTGTTCCCCAACAAAAATCCGCAGCATCTCCAAATTCTGAAAGTCCATAATTCACTCCGTTATGTCCAAAGTTTAGCAAGAAGTGTTCCTGTATAGAGCGCAATAAATCCCCCTGCGATACTGCCAGCAAGATATATGGATGCATAAAAAAGCTGGCCATCCTTGAGAAGAGCTGTATTTTCAAACATATAAGCGGAAAAGGTGGTAAACCCCCCGCAGAAGCCGGTGACCAGAAACAGCCTTGCTTCGGGGGAGACGAGAGTGGTCGAAATGGCCAGCTCACCCAAAAAGCCGATCAGAAAACTGCCGAGAATGTTGACCGTCAACGTGGAAAACGGAAACCCTGTTGCAACAGGAGCAAGAAGCAACGCCACAGCATAACGCGCCACTGAACCGAGAAAACCACCCGCTCCGACAAGTGCTATTGCTCCGGCATGTTTCATAATCTGTTACTTGCAAGATGTTTTGCCTCTAACCACATAAAATCTTAACGGTTGTGCCCGCAAGCCTGCCCATCCTCAATCCGCTTGTGTGCACAACACATTTCGTCGAGAATGCCGAGCAGTGTATTGAAAATACCCACGCAGATAATGGTTGGAGCCCACAACCCGATAAAAATGGCAACCAGCTCATGATGTACCCCTGTACCAAAAATAAAGATATAGATGGAGAGAAGTATTGAAAAGGTTGCTCCAATAAAATAGAAATAGGACTTCATGATGTGTCTGATTAAGTGATCCATACCTTATCAAAAGGTAATAATAATAAGGCCAGGAAAAAATTCATACATCGTACCATAAAATGTAAATTAAATGCCAATGTTTATCGGATGTGACAGGTATTGCTTGTACTGGCCAGATAGAGAAAACGCTGACGTTATGAGAGTAAAAAAGAGAGTAGTTGCCATTGACTATGGCACAAAACGCATTGGTCTGGCCAAGAGCGATCCCCTCTGGCTTTTTGCCCAGCCTGTTGGCACCTTTGACCGTGCCGCTCTTTCCGTTGCTCTTGAAACAATGGTGAAGCAGGATGATATTGCGTTGGTTATTGTTGGATATCCGCTCAGTGACGGTGATGAGACCAATGCCATGACCGGGGTGGTTGACCGATTTCTTAAGGAACTTCGTGCAGAGTTTCCGCTGTTACCGATAGAAGCGGTTGATGAGCACCACTCCTCAAGGGATGCTCGCAGCATCCTCGTCGCATCGGGAAAATCAAGAAAGGAGCGCCAGCAGAAAGGACGGCTCGACAGTGCTGCGGCATGTGTGCTGCTCAGCGAATATCTTGAACATTGCGACAGAAGCGGGTAGTGAAAAGTTTTCCTTTAGCTTTTGGGAGCTGCTTCTTTATCTTTACGATCATTGACCTATAACATTCATCAGCCACACGTTTTTTTATGAGTACTTCAACAATGCTTGATGTTTTCAAGGCAACTGGAGCGCTGCTCGATGGTCACTTCAAACTGACATCGGGTCGTCACAGCAATGCCTACTTTCAGTGTGCAAAGGTTTTGCAGTATCCAGAGCACTTGTCTGCGGTTTGCAGCAGTATTGCAGGCCATTTTGCCGATAAAGGTATTGAAACGGTTATCTCCCCTGCCATTGGCGGTATTGTTGTCGGGACAGAGGTGGGCCGTCAGCTTGGTGTAAAAACTATTTTTGCCGAGCGTAAAGATGGAGCTATGACGATTCGTCGAGGCTTCAGCCTTGAGCCTGGTGAGCGGGTTCTGGTGATTGAGGATGTGATAACCACCGGCGGCTCGGTTGCCGAGGTGATTGCCCTCATTAACGCTGCTGGCGCATCGCTTGTTGGCGTGGGTTCGGTGGTGGACCGCAGTAATGGAGGGGTGAAACTTGCGGATGACCAGTTTTCGGTGCTTTCGATGGAGGTGATCAGCTATGCTCCTGAAGAGTGCCCACTCTGCAAGGAGGGTGTGCCGATTGATGCGCCAGGAAGTCGGGCAAACAAGCAAAATTGAGGGGCATGATGGTGGAGTCACCGATCAGGAGCATCTCATTTATTGGCCTTGGGTTGATTGGCATGTCACTCTTGCGGGCAATAAAAAGCTCACCGCTTGCCCGGGAGAACTCAATTCTCTTTCAGGGTTTTGATCCGAACTTTACCGAGCATGACCGTTGCGGCGTCAAAGAGCTGGGACTTGACTCTTTTATCGACGATAAAAAAATTCTTTACAGCGCAGATCTGCTGATTCTTTCGGCTCCGGTTGAGGTTAATATTGCTCTTCTGGAGGAGATAAAGCAGTTTGCGCCACCCTCAACGCTGGTGAGCGATGTGTCGAGCACCAAGTCACTTATTGCCTGGAAAGCTCGGGAGCTTGCTCTCCCTTTTATTGGAATGCACCCCATGGCAGGCAAGGAGCAGAGAGGCTACCGGGAGAGCCATGAAGAGCTTCTGCTGAACAAGCGCGTTATTTTTTGTGACGATAATGGTCTGCTTGCAGGTGAAAAAGGGTTGTTTCTTGTCAGGTTGCTTGAGTCTGCAGGATGTACAACACTCTCCATGACCCCGGACGATCATGACCGTGTCATTGCCAGAATAAGCCATTTGCCTCAAATGATTTCGACCTTGCTGATGGGCTACTGTGGCGAGTCGATCAGTAAATCAGGTCCCGGTTTTGCCACACTGGCAAGGCTTGCGGGCAGTTCATGGGATATCTGGCGCGATATTGTTGCCACAAACAGCGACAATATTGCCGATGAGCTTGACAATTTTTCCAAAGAGCTCTCCCGGCTCTCCGAGGAGGTCAGGCAACTCCGTCTTGAGCAGCTTGAAACGCGCTTCAGCGAGGCAAATCGGCTCTATCAAACCCTTAAAGAGATGAACCGGTCATGAAATTCGGGATTGTTATCAATGTTTCAAGAGAGCATGCGCTGGTTCTGGCCCGGCAGCTTTGTGAATGGCTGGATGCAAGGCGCGTCGATTATGTGTTTGAGGCGCTCTCCGCAGAACATCTGCATATCGACAATTCGGCTCCCATTGAAGAACTCAGCAAGCAGTGTGACGCATTTATATCACTTGGTGGTGATGGAACCCTGCTTTTTACTTCGCATTATGCGGTAACAAAGCCGGTTATCGGGGTTAATGTTGGCTACCTCGGCTTTCTGACGGAGTTTACCCAGGCAGAAATGTTTACGGCTATTGAAAAGGTGCTTCAGGGAACGAACACCATTCATACCCGTTCGCAACTTGAGGCGACGGTGCATATCGACAACGAAGTCCACTCCTTTCGAGCGCTGAATGATGTGGTTATCGAAAAAGGCGCTTATCCACGCATACCGACATTTATCATAAAGCTGGATGGAGAGCTGCTCAGCTCATACCGGGCGGATGGGATTATTATTGCCACCTCGACCGGCTCAACCGCATACTCCATGTCTGCCGGTGGTCCGATTATAGCTCCGAAATCAAACGTTGTTGTGATTACTCCAATATGTCCGCACATGCTGACGGTACGGCCAATTGTTATCAGTGACGAGAAGAGTATTGAGGTTTCAGTTGACTCCCCTGACGGCTCTTTTCCACTTAACTGTGATGGCATTCTGAAAAAAATGCTTTTACCCGATGAGAGTATTACTGTCAGGAAATCATCGGTGGTCATTAATCTTGTCGCCAACGAAAACCGGAATTACAGTGAAATCCTCCGCACAAAACTGCTCTGGGGCCGCGAGCATAACTTCGGCCAGTAACTGCCCGATTATCTTTTCTGAATGTGAATCCGCCTGAAAGAGTTTCATGAGTAACAGCATCAATTCTAGTTCGCTCCATGACCTGCTTGGTATTCCTCTGGATACTCCGCTAAGCATTGACGAGATGTGCGGTCGGCTCCATCCGGTACTCTATCCTGCACCGGCTCTCTCCGCACGGCTTGAGCAGTTTTGCAACACCCTTGTTGCTGCCATGCAGTCGCTTGGCATATCTGTTCTTTCATCCGAAGAGGCATCAGGCGAAGATGGAAGATTTTCACCGGGCACTGTTATTCTGGCTCCCGGATATTTTCCCGATGATCTGCTGGCTATCAACAGAGTGACAACACTCTACAACAACATTATTGTAGGCATGTACGATGAGCCAGCCCCGCTTACCCGCGACTCCTCTCCCCAGCAGCGCTTGGATGCCATTGTGGGCAGGCTTGCCCGTGATATGGTTCATATCCTTATTTATGTAACCGACCAATCATGGACAATCTGTACCATGAATGGCGGTGTTGTCACCTTCCCGACACCTTTTCCCTTACAAGAGGATGTTCGATGCACACTGGTACCAAAACTGACCGCACAGGTTGTTCCTCCAAGGGCGGAAGAGCTTGATCTCATGCATGGAGCGCTGGATACCGGGACAGAGGAGTTTGAGTCGGTTGCCACAGATTTCATGCAGTGCAGCGCTCTATGGAGCAATAATGCCTCACTGTTGACGCATACCTCAACCCAAGGACTTGACTATCGAAGTGCCTTTTATCAACGGATTGTTGCCCGCTATCTTGATCAGCGGAGCGGTATGAGCTATGGCTTTTTTGCCAGCCAACGGCCGGTTGCCGTAGAGCCCGCTCTTCTTTCTGCTGGCGCAGGGTTGCTTTCTGTTCGACTGCAAAGAGGAGAGTTTTTTGTGCCTGTTCCAGAGATACGTGTTATCACCACAAGGTCGGGGTGCAGAAAAAACCATCTTGATCCCAAAAGAGATCTGGTGGAGATTGGACTGATACAACGTGACGGAAAGGGGCGGGCCTACCTGAAGACTCCGGAAGGGAGCTCTCCCGAGATGGTTGCAAAGCCCTCTTTTGATACCCTGACGATTCTTGCTCATGCACTTGGAAATGCCTTGGCGGCAAGCATTCTGATGACGCTGAACCCAAAATCAATGTTTCCTTCTCATCTGGCCCGTTTTGGCGCTTCAATGACACACTGGCATGACTATCCTGACCTCTGCCAGCTTCCTGATGGGTATTATCTGCATGGGGAGAGCAATCCCCCTGTCGCTTGTTCAACGCCGCAATCTGCGGCATACAGTCTGCTTGGCAAAATAGCCGCGCTTGAGGTTGCACTCGAACAGGGTAGAGAGTATCGCGGAGATGTGCATGTTGAGCCGAACCATGGCACAAATATTGTTGGTATTCTCTCACTTGCCGAAACAGCATTGCTCCTCAATCCTCCACTCTTTGTGGAGGTCATGACAGAAGAGCGATAACCGGTTTATCTCTCCTCCTCCTCTTCCACCTGCTCGATGTAGGGCCATTTGCCTTGCCGGATGAGAATCATCTCGACCAACTCTCTTATGCACCCTTTTCCCCCTTCATATCCCGAGATGTAACCGACCCGGTTCCGAAGATAATTTACCCCGTCAATGGCGGTCGCGGGCAAACCGACTTTTGAGAGCACCGCTATGTCGCCAATATCATCGCCGATGTAGGCGCACTCCTCATCTTCAAGATTGTGGCGCAGACGGAAAGCGTCATAAGAGTAGAGCGGGTTTTCACCATTGAGGTAAAGATCGTGTACGCCGATCGCCTCAAGCAAAGGGCGGTACCCTTCAGCATCTCTTTCCGACACAACCGCGATACGTATCCCCTGCTTCAGCGCCTCTTTTATAGCAACGGCATCCCTCACTGAAATTGAGCAGAGTTCCCCGCCATTGCTGTCGAAGGTAATTCTGCTGCCGTTCAGTACACCGTCAACCGGAAAAACAAGGGCGCGGACGGCTTTGAGCGCCTGATCGATTTTTGATGATGGATCAGCCTGTGACGGCTGCATCCCGAAATATTGAAAACCTTCCAAAAGGGTATGATGTTTTAAAGTGAATGAAGCGAGTGCACACACCGGTAGAGGTGGAGCAGTTGTTTAACAATTGTCCTAAAATCAGCCAATGCCACCTGTGTGGCGGCATCGGAAAGTGCTTTGGATGGGTTGGGATGAATCTCAAAAAAGAGGCCATCGACACCCGCAGCAACCGCTGCGCGGGCAAGGGGCATCACATACTGACGTTCTCCACCTGATACTCCCTGACCAGCCCCGGGAAGCTGAAGGCTGTGTGTTGCATCGTACAGTACCGGGTATCCGGATTCAGCCATCTTGGCCAATCCTCTGAAATCGACAACGAGGTTGTGATAGCCGAAACTTGAGCCTCTCTCGGTCAGCATGACCCTGTTATTTCCAGTCTGTACCACTTTTGCTGCGGCAAGCGCCATGTCATCCGGTGCCATAAACTGTCCTTTCTTGATATTGACCGCAAGACCGCTCTCGCCTGCGGCAACAAGAAGCTCTGTCTGCCGGCAGAGAAATGCCGGTATTTGAAGTACATCAACATAACGGGCAGCATGTGTCACATCCTTTGTTTCATGAACATCGGTAATAACCGGCATGTAATAGCTCTCGCGAATCTCGGCAAGCACTTCGAGCGCCTCTGTATCTCCAATACCGGTGAAAGAGCTGCCAGAGGTGCGATTTGCTTTGCGGTAGGAGCCCTTGAAAATAAAATGGACACCCAGCTCCTGGCTGATACGCTGCAGCTCTTCTGCCGTCTCGATGGCCATTGCGCGATTTTCGATCAAACAGGGACCCGCAATAAAAAGCGGATTGTTGTCGTCAGGAATTGAAATTGATCCAATTGAGAACTTTTGCATACTGCTCATCGTTACGTTTTAGAGCTTCCCGTTAAAATTCCAGTGGTGGATTTAATGTTTTAAGGGTTAAATTTACAACAATATTTCTTATTCACACTTTGTAATCAAATACCGAAAATAATGAGTACTGCCGATACAAAACAAAGGTTGGAGGAGATAGAAAAACAGCTCGCAAATCTCATTGAGGAGCAGACGGTTATCAAGGGGAAATGGGAGAGTGAGAAGGAGCTGATACAGTCTTCACGAAACCTGAAATCGCAGCTTGAAGAGCTCCGTGTGCAGGCGGAGGAGTTTGAGCGCCAGGGTGACTATGGTAAAGTTGCCGAGATTCGCTATGGAAAAGTAGTGGCGATTGAGCGAGAGCTGGAGGAGAATCGGCTGAAAATTGAGGAGAAGAAATCTTCGGGCACTCTGATCATGAAAGAGGAGATTGATGCTGAGGATATTGCTGATATTGTCTCGAAATGGACAGGGATACCCCTGAGCAAGATGCTGCAGTCGGAGCGGCAGAAGCTGTTGTTGATTGAGGATGAGCTGCATAAGCGGGTGATCGGGCAGGAGGAGGCGGTCACTGCTGTTAGTGACGCGGTCAAGCGCTCACGGGCGGGCATGGGTGACGACAAGCGTCCCATAGGTTCCTTTATCTTTCTTGGGCCGACCGGGGTGGGTAAAACCGAACTGGCCCGAACGCTTGCAGACTACCTTTTTGATGATGAGGATGCTATGATTCGCATTGATATGAGCGAATATATGGAGTCGCATAATGTCAGCCGCCTGGTTGGCGCCCCTCCCGGCTATGTGGGTTATGAGGAGGGCGGCCAGCTTACCGAAGCGGTGAGGCGCAAGCCATTCTCTGTTGTGTTGCTCGACGAAATTGAGAAAGCGCATCCTGATGTTTTTAATATTCTTTTGCAGATTCTTGATGATGGTCGTCTGACCGACAGTAAAGGGCGTACGGTGAATTTCAAAAACACCATCATCATCATGACAAGCAACATCGGAGCCCAGCTTATTCAGGCTGAAATGGCAAAGATAGATGGTGCGAACCGCGAGTCGATACTCTCCAGTCTGCAAGAAAAACTCCTTCAGGCGCTGAAACAGAAGGTGAGGCCTGAGTTTCTCAACCGCATAGATGAGGTCATCCTCTTCACGCCGCTGACCAGAGATGATCTGAAAAAGATTGTTCTGATTCAGTTCGACCATATCAAGGCGGCGGCGCTGCGCCAGCGTATCACTCTCACGATTTCTGATGCGGCGATTGTGTGGCTCTCTGATGCCGGTTTTGATCCGGCTTTTGGCGCTCGACCTCTCAAGAGGGTGATGCAGCGCAAGATTACCAACAAAATTTCAGAACTTATTCTTTCCGGAAAAGTGCAGGAGGGTGAGGGAGTTGTTGTTGAAATGTCGGGGAGTGAATTGAGTGTTGTGAAGGGTTCCGAATAATTGTTTGTGCCCATGAAGAAACAGTCGTTGTTGTCTGCGGCGTTGCTGCTCTTTATCTGCTTCTTTGCAATGCCTTGTTATGGCGCGGTGCAGCCTGACAGCCTGGCGATTAAAATTGGCCAGATGCTGATGGTTGGTTTCAGAGGGCTCACTGTTGCCGATGCTCCGGAGATTGCTGCAGATATCACAGAGCGTCGGATAGGCGGTGTGGTGCTGTTTGAGTATGATGTTCTTTCGCGTACTCCGCTGAGGAATATCAGCACACTTGGGCAGCTCTCCCGTTTGACACAGGAGTTGCAGAAGTTGTCGGCGATACCGCTTTTTATTGCCATCGACCAGGAGGGGGGGAAGGTTAATCGCCTCAAACCTGCCAGAGGATTTCCCGCCAGTGTATCGGCTCAACATCTTGGTCTGCTCAACAATCCTGACAGTACCAGATCAGCCGCATTGCAGAGTGCAAGAACGCTGAGAGCACTGCATATCGGTATGAATCTTGCACCGGTGGCAGATCTCAACAGTAATCCCGCTAATCCGGTGATCGGTAAACTTGAGAGAAGTTTTTCGGCTGACCCCTCTGTCGTCACGACCAATATTCGTCTGACCTGCGATGCATATCGGACAGAGGGAATTATTCCCGTTCTCAAACATTTTCCCGGCCATGGTAGTTCAACGACCGATACGCATCGCGATTTTACCGATATTACCTCAAGCTGGTCTGAAAAAGAGCTTGAACCTTATCGCACCATGATCGACTCGGGTTATTGGGATCCCATTATGACCGCCCATGTGTTCAATGGGAAGCTTGACCCGCTCTACCCTGCTACGCTTTCAAAAGCGACAATCGACGGGCTGCTCAGGGGGAAGCTTGGGTTCAAAGGGGTGATTATCAGTGATGATATGCAAATGCGTGCGATTGCCGACCATTACGGGCTTGAGACTGCCATCCGTTTGGCGATTGATGCTGGCGTTGATATTCTGCTCTTTGGGAATAACACGGCTTATGATTCCGCCATAACCGAAAAAGCAACGGTATTCATCAAGTCACTGCTTGCTCGAAACATTATTACCCCGGAGCGTCTTGACCGCTCCTTTCGCCGGATTATGGAACTCAAACAACGTTATCGTCTCGACTCACTATGAAAACGATTTACATTGTTCGCCACGCTAAAGCCGGAAGCTCACATTCTGGTGATTTTGACCGAATGCTCAACGAAACCGGGCGGAAAGCTGCCCATGTTATGGGTGAGCTGCTGGATGAGAAGGGCGTTGTGCCGGATTACGTTCTTGCCAGCCCGGCCAACCGTGCGTTGACGACGGCAGAGATTTTTTGTGAGATTCTCGGATATCCAGTGGAGCGTATTGAGCAGCGGATGGAGATATACGAGGGTGGTGCTCAGCGACTGTTGAGTATTCTGCAGCAGGTTGGCGATAGCTATAATACTGTGCTGATGTTTGGGCATAATCCCACCATGACCTTATTGGTTGACCTGCTTGCAGGCTGCGCTCACGAAGGCATGGCAACCTGTGGTGTGGTGCGGCTTGAGTGTGAGAGTGATTCGTGGGGCAATTTGCGTGCGGGAAGTTGCAAGCTGGTGTGGTACGACTATCCAAAGCGGCATCAGGAGCGAGGTTAATCGCACTCTTGCTTCGGATCGCGGGTCATTAACTCTAAAATAGCTTGCTGAGAGGGTTTGGCTTCAAACAGCATCTGATAGACCGCGTTGGTAATTGGCATGTCAACGCCAACTGAACGGCTCAGCTCATAAACGGCTTTGGTGCTGTGTACGCCCTCAGCAATCATGTTCATTGAGCTGATAACGTTGTCGAGGGAGCGGCCGCGGCCAATTTCCTCTCCCACAAAACGGTTGCGGCTGTGGCGGCTTAAACAGGTCACCACTAGATCGCCAATTCCCGCAAGGCCGGAGATGGTGACGCTATCTCCACCAAGTTTGCACCCAAGTCGTGATATTTCGGCCATTCCTCGGGTAATGATGGCAGCTTTAGCATTGTCGCCGAACCCAACACCATCCGAAATTCCGGCGGCAATGGCGATGATGTTTTTTACCGAGCCGGCTATTTCAACACCAATGATGTCTGTGTTGACGTAAACGCGGAAGCGCTTGGTATGGAAAACATCCTGAACTTTTTGGGCGGTCACGAGTGAAGGTGAGGATGCGACAACGGTTGTGGGTTGATTTTGTGAGACCTCCTCTGCATGACTTGGTCCGTACAGGGCTGCAACCTGGGATGGCAGAAGATCAGGAAGCACTTCAAGCAGCACTTCCGACATCCGTTTTCCGGTACCAATTTCAATGCCTTTGGCAACATTGACGACTATTTTGCCATGCATAGAGATACTGCTGAAACCCTGAACGGTCTCCCGCAGCGCCTGTGAGGGAACGGCAGTAACAATCATCTCCGCCCATGTAATCAACAGCGGCAGATGATGGGTGACCTGTAACGTGTCGGGAAATGGTATGCCCTTGAGGTAACGAAGATTTTGCCGCTCAGCATCCAGCATAAAGGCAAATTCGGGCCGGTGTGCCCATAAACGCACCTGATAACCCTTTTTAGCAAGAAGTACAGCGAGGGTTGTTCCCCAGCTTCCGGCTCCCAGTACTGCAATATTCATAAGGACTCTGTGTGCCTCATGACTTTTTGCCAAATGTCACCCGGCTCTCTGTTCCAGAAATCAACCTTCTGATATTCGCCCGGTGGGTGTAGATAATTGCGGCAGCCACAATAAGCCCAAAAATCATAAGGTGATAGTCGAGGCTGTCATGAAAGAAGAGTTTTGAGCCGAAGAGTTTAATGTAATAGTCGAGTCCGCCACCAAGTTCAAAGATATATTTGCGTATGGCAATAATCAGAGGAAAAGCAACTGCAGCAAGCATTGATGCAACCGATACATGGCGAGACATATAGATCGTCAGAAGGAAAATGGCTATAACCATCAGCATGCTTACCGGTGCAATGCCGATCAGCATACCAGCCGCTGTACTGACACCTTTGCCACCCTTGAAACCTGCAAACAGCGTAAAGACGTGACCGATGACGGCGCTTATCCCAGCCAGAAGCCGAAGGGCAACATCATTGAGATCAGGAAAGACGTCAATCGGATGATGACGGAAAAAAGCAACAACAGAGACTGCCGCGACAACTCCCTTGACAATATCAATCAGGGTGACGGTAAGACCAGCCTTCCATCCAAGCACCCTGAAGGCATTGGTACCTCCGGCATTTCCGCTGCCGAAGTCTCGGATATCAATCCCTTTGAGCATTTTCCCCGCCATAAGGCTGGTAGGAATGGAGCCGATAATATAGCTTACCACTAAAATGGCCAGTAACGTCAGCATAACCCTTCCTGATTATCAGATTCCGGATACCTTTCCAATAATGTACGCATTTTCCCCTTGAGATTTCAAGCCAGCGAGTATACCATCTACCGCATTTTTATCAACAATCATCACTAAACCAACCCCAAGATTAAATGTTCTGCGCATATCCTCTTCAGGAACATTCCCCTCTTTGCGGATAATGTCGAAAATCACCGGTTCCGGCCAGGAATTCCACTCAACATCGAGCTTCAGGCCATCCGGCACAATGCGCATGGTGTTTCCCGTTAGTCCGCCGCCTGTAATGTGTGACAAACCATGAATATCTGCCGATCCGAAAAGGGGCTCAATGACAGAGAGATAGGAACGGTGAATTTTCAGGAGAGCCTCGCCAATGGTGCCTTCAAGTCCTGAAAAAGTCTGCTGCATCCTGCCGTCCAGCACTTTTCTGGCGAGCGAGTAGCCATTGGTATGAAGGCCGGTCGATGGTAGTCCAAGCAGAACGTCATCGGCTTTAACCTCCGAGCCATTGATGATTTTTTCATGGTCAACCACGCCGACAATCGAACCGGCGAGATCAAAATCCCTCTCCTGATAGAGGCCGGGCATTTCAGCAGTTTCACCACCAATAAGTGCGCAACCGTTTTCACGGCAGGCATTGACCATGCCGGTCACCACAGCGGCGGCAATGTCGGGCGTCAACTTGCCACAGGCATAGTAGTCAAGAAAGAAGAGCGGTTTGGCCCCGCAGACAAGAATATCGTTGACGCAATGGTTGACCAGACATGAACCGACGGTGTCGTACTGGCCCAGTTCAATGGCAATTTTGAGCTTGGTGCCGACACCGTCAATGCTGCTGACAAGCACCGGCTTTTTATACTGAGAGAAATTGGGCAGAAAAAAACCTCCGAACGCTCCTATATCAGTGATTACTCCGGGAGTAAAGGTCTGGCGAACCTGCGGCTTGATCATGCGGACAAACTCTTCACCTGCACTAATATCAACGCCGGCTTTTTTATAGTCCATATCTGCTACCTCTTTTATTATCTTACGGTTTAAGCCTTTGTTGTTCTCTTATTTCCCTGCCGGTTTTTCAAAAATAGCATGATCCTGAGGAGCGGAGAAAAACTCCCTGTGGAGATTGTTGACGGCTGTGGCAACCTCATGCTCTTCAACGACAAAGCCGACATTAATCTCTGATGCTCCCTGGGAGATCATTCTGAGATTGACATCCTTCAATGCACTGAAAATTCTGCCAGCAACACCACGAGACATGCGGAGATTGTCGCCGA
The DNA here is from genome assembly GCA_903915955.1 of uncultured Chlorobiaceae bacterium. Classification (GTDB taxonomy): domain Bacteria; phylum Bacteroidota; class Chlorobiia; order Chlorobiales; family Chlorobiaceae; genus Chlorobium. The sequence goes on from CAIWUU010000070.1 coordinate 20,870, forward strand.
CAACACTGATTGTTGCGACGTTATGCTCAATCTCAACTTCGCCAAGAGTTTTCAGATCCTGAATCAATTCATTGTTGAAGCTTTTGTCGTCAACAGTGAGCGATACTGAAACTTCACTGGTTGAGATCATCTCCACTGAGATGCCATAACGGGCGAAGAGGCCGAAGAGTTCGTTCATAAATCCGTGTCGTCCCATCATCCGGTTTGAGCGCACATTAATGATGCACTGACTCTTTTTCACCGCAATGGATTTGACAAGCCCTTCATAACTCATACCAGAAAGCCGTTCAGGATCATTGGTAATAATGGTGCCCTTGGCATCGGGATGCAATGAGTTCAAGACATAGACCGGAATATTCTTCTGCACAGCAGGTGCGATGGTGTCGGGGTGGAGCACCTTGGCGCCGAGATAGGCAAGTTCTGCCGCCTCAGAGAAGGTCATCACCCTAATGCTTCTTGCTTCAGGTACAAGGCGAGGATCGCAGGTCATGACACCGTCGACATCTGTCCATATCTGTATTGAGTTGTCATCAAGCCATGCGCCGAGCAGCGCTGCCGAAAAGTCGGAACCGCCACGGCCAAGTGTTGTTGTCCGGCCATCTTTTGTCGCGCCGATGTACCCCTGGGTAACAACAGTTGTCCCCGCTGCAAGCAGTGGTGTGATCATCTTGCGGACATTGACCTCGCATATCTCGTCAAGCGGGCGGGCAAAACCAAAATTGTCGTCAGTAATCATGACGGTGCGGACATCTACCCAGGCAACGTTATGTCCCAACTCTTTCATCGCTGCCGCGAAGACGGTGGTCGAAAGCAGTTCTCCGAATGAGCAGAACATATCTTTCGATCTTTCGGTCAGTTCTCCTACGATATCAACGCCCTTGATCAGCATCTCAAGACGATTGGCAAGTCCCCCTATTGTTGTGGCAAGCTCTGCCTTCAGCTCGGTTCCCTTGATCAGCTCGTCAAGCAGATTGAGATGAAAGCTGCGCACTTCGCCAGCAAGCATCATTGCTTCATCCAGAGCGCTGTGCCCTGCGGCATCAGCAATCTGAACAAGTTTATTGGTAATTCCGCTGCATGCGCTCAGTACAACAAGCGGAGTGCCTCTCTCCTCTTCTCTGGCAACAATGGAAATAGCCTGCTGCATAGCCCGGGATGTCCCTACGGAGGTCCCGCCGAATTTCATTACCGCCATATATCTTTTAAACCTGTGAGTTAACTATTATCTTTTTCTCATGAAGCAAAAAGCTCCTTTTATCTCTTTATGGCATATCAGGATCATATTGACCAGAACAGCCATCCTTCTTTGTGCCGTCATCGGGCCAGCGCTCGCTATGAGCAGTTGCCAGATGGTACGTACAGGTTCAGGACACGAACAAGAGTGGAAATATAGTTTAAAAAAGAGAAAATCGCATATCTCCTGTAGGGCGGAAGAGGCTCAGCCAGCGGTTATCAGGCCTCTTCCGATGAGTGTCTCTGGAGATTCGTTTGATCGTCTCTTTTCATCTCTTGACGAACTTCTCGGCACTCCATATCGTCCCGGCGGAAGTGCTCCTGATGGCTTTGATTGCTCCGGTTTGGTACAGTATCTCTATAAACAACAGTTCCTGATGATTCTCCCGCGAACAGCAGAAGAGCTTGCAGCGCTCGGTAGTTTGGTGCCGGAGAGGACGCAGATGAGAGGCGATCTTGTTTTTTTCAGTATTGACGGTCAGAGAATCGACCATGTCGGCATCTTTCTCGGAAGCAACCGTTTTGCCCATGCCGCAAATAATGGTGTCAGGATTGATAATCTGCTTGATGCCTATTATCGGCATCGCTATGCGTTTAGTTCACGTATCATAACGGTTGATTGATCTTCTTTGCCACCGGAAATAGTTATATTCCACCGCCTATTTTTCAATACTCTTCATTCTCCTTCTATGCCGCAACCCGGATTGAGCAATTACTTTGAACTGGCTTTTGACCTTGATGTCGACCTTCACGAACTTTGCATTGCCCTTCTTGCAGGAGAGGGAATAGAATCTTTTCTTGAAGAGGATCACCAATTGCTCGCCTATCTGCCTGAAGCGGAATGGACGGCAGAAAAAGAGCAGGCCATCCGTACCATGCTGCAAGAGAGGCTGGGGAGTGTTCCCGACTATCAGGCAACCCTGATTGCCGACAGGAACTGGAATGAGGAGTGGGAGGCTACCCTTGAACCAATCGAAATATCCGACCGGCTGCTGATTGTGCAGAAAAACAAGGGCACCCAGGGGAAACCCGGCCAGATCGTCATCGAGATCAACCCGAAAATGTCTTTTGGCACCGGTTATCATGCCACGACGCGCCTGATGCTGCGGCAGATGGAGCAGCTTGACCTGAAAGACAAAAAGATCATGGATATTGGCACCGGCACCGGTGTTCTTGCCATTGCCGCCCGCAAGCTTGGCAACAATCTGCCCATTCTCGCTTTCGACAACAACTCGTGGGCGGCAGAAAACGCGGCAGAGAATATCGAAGAGAACAACGCGCCGGATATTCACATCAAACTCCTTGATGCTGAAGAGGATCTTGTTGCAAATCTGAAAGAGGGGTACGACCTGATTCTGGCCAACATCAACAAAAATGTCATCGACCGAATTCTTCCGGCAATTCGCAAATACGCTCCTGTCGCTCCCGTGCTTCTCTCCGGCGTGCTCGTCTATGACGAACCATGGCTGAAAAAGCTGAGCAAACAGCTTGGTTACGAGATGGTGAAGACTATTTACGAAGATGAATGGCTTTCAGCTTATATTCGACCGCTATGAAAAAGAGAGTATCCTGTATTGATATCGGTACCAACACGGCATTGCTGCTGATAGCCGATCTTGAACCGGAGAGTGGTGCTATTTTGCCGGTGTTCCACAAACAGACCATTCTGCGGCTGGGGAAAAATGTTGATGCAGAGAAAATTATTGACCAGGCGGCCCTCCAGCGGCTCATCGACTGTATGGTTGATTATCGCGGGATAAGCGATGCGCATAACTCCGAAACCATCATTACCGCAGGCACCAGCGCCCTGAGAGATGCCAAAAACCGCACCGAAATTATAGATGCCGTTGAGCGTGCGGCAGGAGTAACCATACAATGTATCTCAGGCAAGGAGGAGGCAGAACTCACCTTTTGCGGTGCAGTAGCAGGAATGAGCGATCTGCCGGAGCTTTTCACCGTTGTAGATATAGGTGGAGGCAGTACCGAAATCTCCATGGGCTCGCTTGACGCTATTGAGGAGAGCGTCAGTATCGACATTGGTTCGGTTCGGTTGACCGAACGATTCTTTTCAACACTGCCGCCATCGCAAGAGGAGTTTGCTGCGGCAAAAGCGCACATCAATCAGCTTTTCACCTCGAATATTATCCCCTTTTTTGCTGGACGTGAAAGGGTTTACGGCGTGGCTGGCACGCTGACCACCATTGCGCAGGTAAGCCAGGGGCTGAAACACTTCGATGCCTTGAAGGTGCACAACTATCCACTTCACTATCAGGATGTGCACGACTTTCTCGAAAAGCTTAAAGTAAGCAGACTTGAGGAGATAATCGAACTCGGCATTCCCGAAGGGCGCGCCGATGTTATCACCATGGGCACCCTGATTCTGCACCAGTTCATGCGCCTGCTTGGTGTCGGCGAGATCCGCGTCAGCATTCAGGGACTGCGCTTCGGCATGGCACAAAAAGAGCTGCTTCGTCTCCAGGAAAACATCTGAGCGCATAGATGCAGAGCGGATGGCCCGCAGCATTTTTGGTAAAAAAGAGAAAAGCCCTCTCGCTCTCAAGAAGCCGATATTTTTTCCGAAGCTCTTCCGCCGAAAGGGGGAAATCGCGCCGTTGGATGCTTGCCCCTGCAATGGCATGGCGCTCAAGAAATGCCTTGAAGCTTTTCGGCTTGTAAGGAACACACTCAACCACCCGGAAACTCCTGCCGGGGAAAGCCTCAATTTTGCGGTCAGCGGTGAGATAATCAACGCTCTTGTTCACAAACTGGAGGCCAGAATCCCTCGCAAGCACCGCCGAAAGCCTCGCCTTGATAATGGCCGGATCAGGCTCATAGAGATACTCCTTCACCGCCTTCCCAACTACTCTCGGCACATCACTACCCCCTGCAACTTCAGTTATCTCCTCCGAATCAGCGTTCAGGCAGACCGCTTTTATCTGCACAGGCCCATCCGATGCGTACGTGCGCTCAAGCAGCAGCAGAATCTCCTTGCATTCACGGTCAACCGACGCCACAACAATCGTGTGCAGGGAAGGCAACAGCTTTTTCACTCCGCTGATTTCGAGAGCCGGAGAGGCCTTGATGCAGACCCTCTGCGCATGACGGAGCAGCAGATCATGGCACTCCACAACATCCGGACTTGCCGCCTCCAGCGCTATTGAGCGTTGTCCCTGTTCACGGCGTGCAGGGTCAACATAAATCCAGTCAAAAAAGTTGTCGGGGTACTCTGCAAGCATACTGATGCTTTCGCCGTTCTTTACCACAACATTGGTAATTCCGCTCACCTTCAGGTTATGCTCAACCACTGCGCAAAGCAGCGGATCACGCTCGCAGTAAACAACCTCCTGAAACACCCGTGCCAGAAACATTGCATCAACACCAAGACCGCCACTCAAATCTATTACCCTTTTGCCCGAAATAAACGAAGCCTTGTATGCCGCAGTAAGCTCTCCAGAGGATTGCTCAAGTGCCAACGGGGTATAGAGCAGGTTGTGCTGCGAAAGCGTTGGGAGTTTTTTTTCAGCCTTCTGGCGGCAGGCAAGCTGCTCCGCGATTGCCCGAATCGGCAACTCCGTGCGACCATGAAACTGCATGGCAAAAGCAGCCGGGTCATCGGAGTAATGCGACGCAAGCAGATCTTGTATATAAAGTTGCAGGAGGTTTTGGAGCTCTGCGATAGTCATTCAGCTCTCTTTAAAATGGCAGAAATATAGCCATTTCATTTCGAATTCTCCTCTCTTCCGCTTGATTATTGGGAGCTCCGTAAAGGTAATGATACACATTCATAGACAAATCTTCCGCCTGCTCTGCCAAAATATCCAGAACCGATTGCAAATTTATATGGTTTCTTCGGGATTCTGTCAACATGGAGGCATAGGCAACCCTGAACAGTAACATATTCCTCCCCGATGAGGTAACAGCCTATGAAAACAGAAGAATTTGACAAAGCGTTTGATGAAGCTCCAGATATCATCCCTTACCTCGATCTGAACAAGGCGCGTCGGATAAGGCAACAGTATAAAAAGGTGAATGTTGACTTTCCGGTCTGGATGATCGACTTGCTTGATAAAGAGGCGTAAGAGGAATACGGAGAGGTAAAAATACGATGGTTAGATCATATATTTCGGGAACTGATGTATCCGAAAATTTGTTGTAACGGTATGTCAAGGAGCTGGGCGTACCGTCGAAGGTAAGTGCTTTAGATCCTGTCAATCTTGCCGGTGACATATAAACGGAGGAAGATATGAAGTGTGATGTTGGTAAGTACTTAAGGTATGTGGGCGTTTTTATCGCTCTGGTGTTGGTTCCTTTTTTCACTTGTCAAGCTACGCCAATCATTGGCGTGTATGGGGAGTCGCAGGAATATGATGCTGGCTGGCTTAATCCTGAAGTGCCGCAGAACTTTCAGCGTGGTGATTTGCTCTATCTCACCATTGGAGGTACTGCGAAATATATTGTTGTACAGTTGCTTCCTGAAGGGGAGACTTTTGGAACCCCGGCCGGAGTTCTTCCCGGAACAACTCCAAAAGTAAATAATGCATTCAAGACTTATGTTCCAGCCAATCGTATTGTGAGGGTACGGATTGATTCTCAGTACAACAAGATTGTCCAGATTGTTGTGCATGGTGGTCAACATCCATTTGCATTCCCGTTAGGGAAGCATAATGGCCCGGCGACTCTTCTTAATGCAGAGCGCATTCCATAGAGCGGCACCACTTTTAGGAGTATGGAGTGAGTGTGAGAGAAGCTGTTTTGAGTTGCAGAGCTGGTTGTGGAGGTTTGTAGAGCACCAAATGCTTGTCACTTTATCAAGTGGTTTGAATCTCTGTTTTGAGGGCGATCTCTTCAAGGATTGAACTTACTTGCAGGCAGAGGAACATGGGGCCAGCATAGACGATGCTTCGCCCAAGGGTATGGACTTCCCATGTATGTTTTTCTGCTTTATGTCGGCTGCAGCGGATGGCTTTCATAATCTGGTTAATCACTTCGTCGAAGGTATGCACTTCATCATTATAGAGGACAACGCGGTAGGCATCAAGCAGCTCTGTTCCAGAGTTTTGTTCGCTCTTTTTTGTCTCAATTCCAGGCCAGACAGTTGCCCTTTGTTGCTCGAGAGTGGAGTTCATTGCGTATCAAGACAAAGAAGTTAAAGGATAAAAGATAAGCCTTGTTCCTGCAAGATGCAACGATGCATCCTGTTACTCTCTGCATTACCTTTCGATCACAGGGTCAACGGCTCTGAATGAAAATTTCCCGTTTGGAGATATCTCCATTCTGAATCTGGCTCCTATTGGAATGGTCATAAGATTCTTTATATGGCCGCAAGAGAGCCCTCTCATAACAGGGCCATCCATACGGGCGTGCAGACTGTAATGGGTAAAGATATTCTCTAACCGCAGAGTTTCCTCTTTTGTTATCTCTGTCACATTGCTGAATTGCCCTAAGAGTATTCCATTGCACGGTGCGAGCAGACCGGCATTGTCGAGGTGCGAGAGCATTCTGTCGATGCGGTATGCTGGTTCGTTGATCTCTTCAATGAAAAGAAGTGAATCTTTAAACCCGGGCATGTAGGGTGTTCCTATGATTGATGAGAGTACAGAGAGGTTGCCGCCGATCAGTTTTCCTTCTGCCGATCCCGCTCTGATGCAGGTTACAGGGTGGTCAGGATGGTTGTGCAGTGAACGTGCATAAGAGGGTGATGTCAGTATTCCCCAGAAATGCTCTTCGGTGTATGGAGTTGGTTCGTACAGTTCAGTGGCAAGCATTGGTCCGGAAAAGGTGATAAGTCCGGTTTGTGCAAAAAATGCGAGAGAGAGAGCTGTGATGTCGGAATAGCCAACCACTATTTTTGGATTGGCTGCTATGAGGGCGTAGTCTATTTTTTTTAGCAGCCTTGTTGCTCCTGCTCCGCCTCTCAGGCAGATAATCGCTTTGATGGTGGGGTCGCCGAACATCTCATGCAGATCATGAAGTTTCTGGTTGTCTGCAATAAGAGGATTGGGGTCGATGCAGTTGAGGTGACGAGATGGTTTTACACGGTAGCCATTTTTTTCAAGATAGAGTACTGCCTGCTCTATTTTGTCAGGGTACGCGCAATGCGATGAGGGAGAGATAAGCCCGATGGTATCTCCGTTGCGCAGGGCTTTTGGTGTCAGGGTTGTCATAAAACCAAAAAACATCAGCACCGGTAAGGATGCTGATGTTTTTTATGTCGTTTGAAATCAGGAGATGCTTTCGGTCAGCAGAATAGCTTTATTGCTGCTGACTTCTAAAAAACCGTCGGTGATAGAAAAAGATTGCTCAGTGCGATCGGGCAAGGAAAGCTTCACCTTTCCGGATAAGAGCGAAGAGAGCAGCGGGGCATGGTTTTTCAGTATCTGAAATTGCCCTGACTCGCCTGGAGCTGTTACACTGAGAACTTCCCCGGAAAAATATTGCTTCAGGGGAGTGACGATCTCTATCTGGAAACCTTTTTCGGAATTCGCCATGGTTATTGCTTCTGTTTAGAGAGTTTTTGCTTTCTCAACGGCTTCCTCAATGGTTCCTACGAGGTAGAAGGCGTTTTCGGGCAGTTTGTCATGCTTTCCGGCAATGATCTCCTTGAAGCCTTTAATGGTGTCTTCAAGCTTGACATATTTGCCTGCAAGACCGGTGAAGGCCTCTGCAACAAAGAATGGCTGCGAAAGAAAGCGCTGTGCTTTTCTGGCTCTGGAAACAACAAGCTTGTCTTCGTCGCTCAGTTCGTCCATACCGAGAATGGCGATAATATCCTGCAGATCCTTGTAACGCTGCAAGAGCTGTTTGAGTGCCTGGGCGGTATCGTAATGATCGTCACCAACGATGTTTGGGTCGAGAATACGTGAGGTGGAGTCAAGCGGGTCAACGGCCGGGTAGATACCAAGCTCTGCGATCTGGCGTGAAAGCACCGTCGTCGCATCAAGGTGAGCAAATGCCGTTGCAGGAGCTGGATCGGTCAAGTCATCAGCAGGCACATAAATAGCCTGCACGGAGGTGACTGAACCATTTTTGGTGGAAACAATTCTGTCCTGAAGCTCACCCATCTCCGTTGCCAGGGTTGGCTGGTATCCTACAGCGCTCGGCATACGTCCGAGAAGAGCGGACACTTCAGAACCTGCCTGGGTAAAGCGGAATATATTATCAATAAAGAGCAACACATCGCGGTTCTCCTCATCACGGAAATACTCGGCAATACTGAGTCCGGTAAGGGCAACCCTCTGACGCGCTCCGGGAGGCTCGTTCATCTGACCGAAGACAAGCGCGGTTTTATCGATAACGCCTGACTCCATCATTTCGTGCCAAAGATCGTTTCCTTCACGTGTACGCTCACCGACACCTGCAAATACGCTGTAGCCCGACTGCTGCTTTGCGATGTTGTTAATCAACTCCATAATCAGAACCGTCTTTCCTACACCGGCGCCACCGAACAGTCCGGTTTTACCGCCGCGGGAGTAAGGCTCAAGAAGATCAATAACCTTGATGCCGGTTTCAAACATCTCGGCTTTCGTTGAGATAGTATCAAATTTTGGAGCAAGGCGATGGATTGAGTACGATTTTTTTGCATTGACCGGGCCGCGGCCGTCAATCGGGTCGCCGACGACGTTCAGCATCCGGCCAAGAACTTCCTCACCGACAGGGACCTGTATAGGCTTGCCTGTATTTGCAACCTTCATGCCTCTGACCAAGCCATCTGTACTCTCCATGGAAACTGTACGGACTCGCTCTTCTCCGAGGTGCTGCTGTGTTTCAAGAACAAGCTTTGTGCCGTCAGCTCTTGTGATAGTCAGTGCATCCAGAATTGACGGCAGGCGTCCTTCAGGGAAATCGACATCAACGACAGGGCCGATGATTTGGGAAATCTTACCTTCTTGCATAATAGACAGTGTGGATAGGATTTATTATGTAATCAAACATTCTCTATCAAGGCTTATCTGCCTTGTAAAATGTACCAGAAATGACACGTCTCAGTATTTCGCTTTTCGATCTGTTCCGGATACGAGCCACCTGAGGGACTTGAACCCACGACCTACTATTTACGAAACAGTTGCTCTACCAACTGAGCTAAGGTGGCTTAAGCATAAGCGAAAAAAACAAGATCAAATATAATTTTTTTGATAGAGAATCACAAAGACTAAATAGCTCGTCATTTATTGGGTTGCAAAAAAAGAAGAATTGATATATTGCAAGAGATGACAGAGAAGTTCCTATTGATTTTAATAAACATGCATCGCATGAAGACGCTTATCACTCATTTTTTGAGGGCAGTGGCTCTCTCCTTCTTTCTCTTTATTGCTTCCGCAGGCGTGGCTGGTGCAATTCCATCTGCTCCCGATTTTTCCTCAGTTTCTTTGGATGGTAAACTGGTCGCATCGACTCAACTGGCCAGGAGGCCCTATATTGTGAATTTTTTTGCATCATGGTGCCCTCCTTGCAGAGCTGAGATTCCTGATATGGTTGCTCTTCAGCGAAAATATGAGTCAAAGGGCTTTACCTTTATTGGAGTCGCAGTTAATGAAACTGTGCCAGCCATGCGTCGATTTATTGAGCAAAACAAGATCAATTATCCTGTGGTCATGGTGGACGACAAGCTTATAGGTGCCTTCAATACGTTGGTTGAAGGGGGTGTCAGGGCTATTCCAACCTCTTTTGTTGTTAGCTCTTCGGGTAAGGTGACTCAGGTGATTACCGGGTCGCGCAGCAAGGAGGTCTTTGAAAAAATAATTCTTGATGCCCTCAGAAAAACGGAAACCCCTAAATAATAAAGCATTCATCCCATGATTGATGGTTTCTGGTCCGGTTGCAGCTTAAATCCGGATATTATCTTTTTCCCCCGAACGTCCGCAGTCAGTGATGATCGCGGGCGTTTTTTTTATCAACAACAACAACAACAACACGACGATCATGACGTTACTTCAGATTAATCCTCCGGATTATGTGAACAATAAAAAGCTGATCCAGTGGGTGCAGGAGACGGCTGAGCTTTGCAATCCAGGCGCTGTGCATTGGTGCGATGGTTCTGTCACGGAGTATGACCTTCTTTGTCAGCAGATGGTTGAGAGTGGCACCTTTATCAAACTCTCCGAAGAGAAACGCCCCAACAGTTATCTTTGCCGTTCGGATCCAAGTGATGTGGCAAGGGTTGAGGACAGAACTTATATCTGCAGTATCAGGCGTCAGGATGCAGGTCCAACGAACAACTGGGTTGCTCCCAAGGAGATGAAAGAGACTCTTAAAGGGTTGTTCCGTGGTTGTATGACGGGGCGTACCATGTATGTTATTCCATTCAGCATGGGGCCACTGGGTTCACCGATTGCGCACATTGGTGTTGAAATTTCTGATTCGCCCTATGTTGTGACCAACATGCGTATCATGACGAGGATGGGGCGCAAGGTTATGGATCTTCTTGGTGAGACGGGTGAATTTGTTCCTTGTCTGCACTCGGTTGGTGCTCCGCTTCAGGCGGGAGAGCAGGATGTTGCCTGGCCTTGCAATGACACGAAGTATATTGTCCATTTTCCTGAAGAGCGCTCAATTATCTCTTTTGGAAGCGGTTATGGTGGTAACGCCCTGCTCGGCAAGAAGTGCTTTGCCTTGCGTATCGCCTCTTCAATGGCGCGTGATGAGGGGTGGCTGGCCGAGCATATGCTTATTCTTGGCGTGGAGTCTCCAGATGGAGTGAAGACCTATATCGGTGGAGCATTCCCGAGCGCCTGTGGCAAGACCAATTTTGCCATGATTATTCCTCCGCAGTCGTTTGATGGATGGAAGGTGACAACCATTGGTGATGATATTGCCTGGATCAAGCAGGGTGAGGATGGCCGTCTTTATGCCATTAACCCGGAGTACGGATTTTTTGGTGTTGCACCTGGAACATCGGATAAATCCAATCCGAATGCCATGGCCACCCTTGGAAAAAACTGTATTTTTACCAATGTGGCGATGACGCCAGATGGTGATGTCTGGTGGGAAGGTATGACGGATGAGGCACCTGATCATCTTATTGACTGGCAGGGTCACGCCTGGACTCCTGATTGTGGCAGACTCTCTTCACATCCTAATGCCCGTTTCACCTCTCCGGCAAGTCAGTGCCCTTCGCTTGATCCTGCATGGGAAGATCCTAAGGGTGTGCAGATAAGCGCCTTTATTTTTGGTGGTCGTCGTGGTGATACCGTTCCTCTGGTGTACCAGTCGGCAAACTGGAATTCCGGAGTCTATCTGGCCGCGACAATGGGCTCTGAAAAGACCGCTGCTGCAGCAGGAAAGGTTGGTGATGTTCGTCGCGATCCTTTTGCCATGATTCCTTTCTGTGGTTATCACATGGGCGATTATTTCACGCACTGGCTTAATGTTGGTCGCACACTGCCTGAACTGCCAAGAATTTTTGGTGTCAACTGGTTCCGCAAAGATGAGAACGGCAAGTTCCTCTGGCCAGGGTTCGGTGAAAATATGAGGGTGTTGAAGTGGATTGTTGATCGTGTTCATGGCAATGCCGGGGCTGTAGAGAGTCCGCTTGGCTGGATGCCGAAATACGAGATGCTTGACTGGACAGGTCTTGAGGAGATGACAGCCGAGAAGTTCACCAAGCTGATGATGGTCGATCGTGAAGCCTGGAAGAATGAACTTCTTTCACATGAAGAGCTTTTTGAGATGATTTACGACAGGTTGCCCAAAGAGTTTCCTCATATTCGTGAATTGATGCTTTCGACGCTCTGGAAGTCTCCAGCGCAATGGTCGTTGGCGCCTGAAAACTACTCTTCCGAACATTGAGTGTTTGCTTGACAGGAAAAGAAGAAAAGGGCGCTTGTAAAGGCACCCTTTTCTCTTGCCTGTAACTCCTTCTGTTCAGTTTTCATCGAGGGTAAAGCCGATTTTGACGGTAACCTGCCAGTAGACAACTTTCTGTTCCTCAACATGACAACGGGTCTCCATAATCTCAACCCAGCGAATGTTTCTCACCGACTCGGCAGCTTTGGCTACAGCATTTTTGACCGCCTCTTCAATGCTTGTTGGCGAGGATCCTACCAGTTCAATTTTCTTATAGATATGAGCGCTCATGGCGTGTTTTGGTTTTAGTGCGTTAAAAAATGGGAGTGTTAATTCCGGCGAGTGCTATTTCAAGCCAGCCCCCATATTAGCAAATCAGGCGAAATCTGCAAAAAGCTCTGTTTAGTCGATGCTTTTTGACGCATTTTTTTCTTGTTCGGCTGTTTGGATGTCGATTATTTTTTCGGCTAAAAGAGAGACTCGCGAGTACGTTGTCTCCATGGTATTTATAAAGTTTTTTGTGGAGCGCCAGTAAGAGATTGAGCCAAGTCGTTTTACCATTGTGGCATGTGCCGTTGGCGATGTATGGAGGCATGATGGTTCGGGTAAAGGAGCATAGTGCCAGAATATGCTATGCTCTGCAGGCAGGGGTTCTTGAGTATCTGAGTTTTCGTCATCTTCATCTGTCTGGCGCTTATAGCCGATTTTTTTGAGAAACTCCTCCTTGTCTACTCCCCGTAATGTGAAGAGGAGAAAGGGGTCTTGGTCAAAGGCCTCTGCCATCAGATAAAAAACTGCGGCAATGTGTTTACAGGGGTTTGAGTAGTCGGGGCATGAACAGGTGGTGGTCAAATCGTTGTATTTACCTGGAAAGAGAGAGAGGCCTGCTGTTTTGAAGAGCCGCACAAGATTTTCCGGCATCTCTCCACTGAGAAGCTGCGCGATGTATATTGGCTTCGAGGTAAGCTTCTGCGCCAAAAGCCCTTTCTGCTCTTTTGAATAGGGCGTCAGCGTGATGGAGACCTTGTATGGACGGACTCTTGAGCCCTGTACTTTTGCCAGGACGCCCTTTTTGGCGTTGATAACAAGATCGGTGACCTGACCTTTCCGCGCATAAGATTTTCCTCGTGTAATCCTCTCGCCAATATCAAAGCTCTCAAGTGTTGTAATCCACTGTATTCCCCACCATTTCTGGCCAAATGCTCCCCGTTTGGTTTGGGCCTTTATGCCGCCAGTCACCGATTTTGGGGTGGAAGAGGTGGTTTTTCTATACCAGTAGTATGCCATAGTGGTTATTCTCCCATTGCGTCCTGACTGAGCATAATCAGGTTGCGCAGATCATTATTTGACAGTTCTGTCAGCCACTGTTCCCCTGTTCCGAGAACCTGACCAGCGACCGTCGTTTTTTTCTCAATCATCTCATCAATGCGCTCTTCGAGCGTTCCTGTGGTAATAAATTTATGCACTTCAACATTTTTGTGCTGTCCAATACGGAAGGCTCTGTCGGTCGCCTGATTCTCCACCGCAGGGTTCCACCAGCGGTCAAAGTGCACGACGTGGTTAGCTGTGGTAAGGTTCAGGCCTGTTCCTCCTGCTTTCAGTGAAAGGATAAAGATTGCTGCTGAACTGCATCCCTCTTGCTGAAAGCTCTCGACCATCTCATCCCGTCTCTTTTTGGTTACTCCTCCATGCAGAAAGAGCACCTCCTCACCGTAGAGATCCTGAAGATAGTGCTGGAGCATTGTCCCCATCTGGGTAAACTGGGTAAAGAGCAGAGTTTTTTCACCAGCTTCTCGAATGTCGCCGAGCAACTCTGTCAATCTCTTTATTTTGCCAGATCGATGTTCAATGGCAGAGTTGTCGCCGAGAAAGTGTGCTGGATGGTTGCAGACCTGCTTGAGTTTTACCAGCAGCGCCAGCACCAGGCCGCGACGGTTAATGCCTTCGGCACTATCGATTTTTTCCTGCAGCTCATCCACAACAGCCTTGTAAAGCGATGCTTGCTCTCTGGTTAGTGAGCAATACTCCTTCATCTCAATCTTTTCGGGTAGATCGGAGATAATCGACTTGTCGGTCTTCATGCGGCGCAGAATAAAAGGGCCAGTGAGAGATTTCAGCCGTGTCGATGCCTCGGCGTCGCCATACCACTGTATCGGAGTATAGAAGTTCTGCCTGAAAAAGTGTTGGGTTCCAAGGAAACCAGGATTCAGAAAATCCATGATTGCCCAGAGGTCGCCGACATGATTTTCAACAGGAGTACCGGTCAGGGCAATGCGGTAATCGGCATGGAGTGCTCTGGCAGCTTTTGACTGTTTTGTTTCAGGGTTTTTGATGTTCTGCGCTTCATCCAGAATAATGCCTGCCCATGGAACCTTCGAGAGAAATTCAAGGTCGCGCAGCAACAGCCCGTAGCTTGAAATAACAAGGGCTGAAGCGCTTGCTGCTTTGCGAAAATCTGCGGTTTTCATTCTGTCGCCACCGTGATGTACCAGCACTGCCAAATCAGGAGTGAACCGTTCCGCCTCTTTACGCCAGTTGTTGACGACGGAGGTGGGACAGATCAGAAGCACCGCCCTTTTTTCTCCCAGCTCACGCTCCCTTTGCAGCATAGCAAGTGTCTGGATGGTTTTGCCGAGGCCCATGTCGTCGGCAAGGCAGGCGCCAAGTCCCCACTTGCGGAGAAATGAGAGCCATGAAAAACCCCGTTCCTGATAGGTACGCAGTGTTCCCTGAAAATGCTCGGGAGCAGGAAGCAGTTCAAATTGTCCCTGGTCTGAAAGCTTTTCAAGTAGCTCCTGAAGCCACCCCTCGATTTCAACCGAGCGAATAAAGAGGGACTCCTCCTTTTTCTGTGCTCCGAGCGCTGTTGAGAGGAGCTCTCTGGCCGAAAGTTCACCAGTTGGATTTTTTTCAAGAAAATGCACCGCATTGACAAGTTCCTTATGGTCAATCTGTGTCCATTGCCCGCGCACTCTCACCAGAGGAGCTTTCAACTCGGCCAGCGTTTTCAGCTCCTGCAGATCAAGCTCTTCATTGCCGAGTGCAGCAGCATAATCGCAGGAAACCATGCGATCCAGAGTGAGGCCAGCTCCACTTCCCGTCATGGCTGGAAGCTTTACTTTTGTTTTGATCCCGATACGGTTGAATCCTCTGCGACTAATCCACCACGAGGGAAGCATCACAACAAAGCCGGAGCTTCGCAAGAGTTCTGCATACTCCAGTAAAAATTGGTAAGCGCCCTCTGTATCAAGATCGAAGCCTCCCGGATTTTTTCTTTTCAGGCTCTGGGTGACTGCGGGGTAGAGGCCGGAGGCTTGCCCCAGCGCAGTGAGCATGAATTCGGCATAATCGGAGGTATAGGACGATGCGTGCTGTGATGCGGCACTCTCTGGTTTCCAGAGATCTCCTGCGTTGAGAATCAGGCTCGGATCAGCTTTCAACTGCAGTTGATAGGCAACATGCCAGCGGTCCTGTTTTCTCCCTTTCAGCGGAGGCTCTGTCAGTTGAAAGCAGAACTTGAAGGGTGACCTTGCATGCACGTCAATGGGACGGTGCCAGGCATTGAGCTGACAGGCAAACTGCTCAATCTCCTGCTCGTTTTTCCAAACCAGCCGGGGGTCACTGCTCGACAGAGCATGAATCCACGCATCATGGACGCTCTCGAACTCGGTAATTTTTGTCACTTTCGCTCTCTCAAGAGGACGTACCAGTGCATTGACGACGAACGAGAGGAACCGTTTGAGCGTCAACTGTTTTGATACGTCCGGTGGTTGCGTGCTGGTACGACTGAGAGAACGGCATACCGCTGGCATGGTTGCGGCAAGTTTTTCAAGCGCATGGGTTGTCGAAGTGTCGGGGACGGGCTGCCACAGGCCCTCCCAGAATTTATCATTTCTGACAACCGAAGGCAGCAGCGACTGGCTTCTGATGATATTCAGTGCAATTTTCCGTACCTGTCGCGCCCAGAGGAGAGAGCTTCCAAAAATGACGCCACTACCGGGAATGTTGCCCTTTTCCGAGAGCAGGGAGAGTTCGAACAGAGAGGTGGAATTCAACCGAAGCGCGGTAATCGGGAACGCTTTGAGGCTCTCCTCGCCGTCGATTTCGGGCATTGGGCCGATCAGCGGAGATGAGGGAACCGGTTTTTCCCCTCGGCTTGGCAGCCAGACAGAAAACTCTTTTGTGGTGTTGCTGCGCAGGGAAATCATGCGGATGCCATCCATGGCCAATCGCAACTCTTTCAGCATACCGATCTTTTTTCCCTCACTCCAGAGTACCGGGGCCCCGTCAAGTATGGAGATGTGCAGTGCAATCATTGGCTATTCTGTTCGGGCAATGTTTCTGATCTCAGTTGCAATGTTTTGTGTCCGTTTTGGCTTATTATTCAACAGCGATGCTGTGAAAATATCTCAAGTACTCAATACTTCCGTTGCGATAATTTCAGGTTTGCCCCCCGATTTAAAAGAGCTGCAAGATATAACATCAAGCGGTTTGAGCACCATTTCAAATTATGCTCAATATCCAAAAAAATATTGTTTGTCGAAAGTGCAGCAAGCTTGAATCACAATGGGATATATTCCTCGAAGCGGTGCTTCGTGAAAGAATTGCTAAACATGAAGGGATACTCTGTAGTTCTGCTGCGAAGTAGTTTATTCGTTATGGATAATGGTTATGATCGAAAATAATTCGTTACTTTTCGCGACAGAAGTGAGCTGTGTAACAATGGCTGTGTGTAAAAGTCGGGATGCCTCTTCAATTCTGCGTGGTGATGATTTGCTGTAGTGGCGCTGAGCGGTCCGTGCGGCCCGAAACAGTCGTAACACTGATGACTGTTTCGGGCAAGAGTCGGCAGATTAAACTCCGAGGGCTTTAAAGAGAATCGGCAGGGCACACAGGCCGATGGCAACATTTGTTGCGCCGCAGATTTTTGTGATCAACGGACTCTGCTTGTACCATGCAAATGGAAGCAGGATGGTCAGGACGTTGATGAGCAGCAGTACTGTAGCTAAAGGCCATATTTTTCCGAGCATAATGGCTTTGTAACTGAAGACTGCTGTAATGAAAAAGATACCGAGAAAGAGGTGTGCGTACACTTTTTTGTCGCCGGGATTGTAGAAATGCATGGCAACAACAACCCAGAACATACCGTAAGTAGCAAAGATGGTTCCAAGGTAAATTCTGGTTTCCGGTGGTATCCCCATGTCGAACAGGTACATGCAGACTGCAGTGAAAAGCTGGGTGAGTCCCCCGAAATAAAGGGCAACATGGCCGAGATTCCTTCCCAATTTTGCATGATCAGTCTCCTTGTCAAGTCCGAATCCCAACTGCTCAACCCCGAATACCCAGACGGTCACGATAAGCCCGAATACTCCGATAGCCTCCGGATTTACAACATTCATCGAAAGTTTCTCCTTTTTTTATTATTGATAAAATTTAACGCAAATGCCATCATTATTTTCATAAGAACAGCCTTGGAATATACGCCTATTTAAACCGAAAAGGGAAGAGTATTCGATGCAGGGTATAACTCTTTGGCCGCTGCGAGCTGCATAACGTGTCGCAGTTTGGTTTCGTTGGTATTAGTTGCGCATCAGCAGGATTTTCCGCATTCTTTTGCTACTTTTGCCCAGTGATGATGATATAATCGAAGATGTTATTGCAGTACGATGACGTTACCTGTTGAAGAGGCTGCCACAAGAGAGACTGATATACATGAATCTCCGTTGCGAGGTGGTTTATCCGGGGCACTGTTGTCAGCTTTCCCCGCATTCGAGAGCCGGAATTTTCGCCGCTATTTTCCGGGACAGGTGATCTCTATGATTGGCACCTGGATTCAGATGGTGGCGCAGGGGTGGCTGGTGCTTGAAATAACCGGCTCGGCCTTTGACGTGGGGCTTGCTGCTGCTGCATCCACATTGCCTACACTTTTTCTCTCCCTGTTTGGCGGTGTTCTTGTTGACCGTTATCCACGGCGGACAATTTTGCTCTGGACGCAGTCTGCCGCAATGGTGCTCGCTTTTGTGCTTGGTTTGTTTGCGATGACTGGTACGGTGACGATTGGCATTATTCTTCTCCTCTCTTTTCTTCTTGGCTGTGTGAACGCCCTCAATGTTCCGGCGCTTCAGGCCTTTCTCAGCGAGATCGTGGAGCGTGAGCATCTTGCGTCGGCGATTGCAATGAATTCGGCAATCTATAATGGCTCACGGGTTATCGGGCCAGCAATCGCAGGGATTCTCATCTCTGCAACAGGGACAGGTACGGCATTTCTGGTCAATGGGTTCAGCTTTTTTGCAGTTATTCTCTCCCTGGTTTTCATGAAAGAAAAAGCTGCAATTTCCGTCTCGACCATCAGTCAGTCCCCTTTGGCGGCAATCAGAGATGGGCTGCATTATTCCTGGGGGCATCCGGTGATCAAAACCTGTATCATCTACATCGCGGTTATCTCCATTTTTGCATGGTCTTATGTTACCATGTTGCCGGTTATTGCGAAAAAGAGTTTTGGTATGGGAGCCTCGGGAATGGGGTACCTCTATGGAGTCTCTGGTTTCGGTTCGGTTGTCGGCACGGTGCTGGTCTCCATCTACTCCAGAAAAGTTGATCGTCTTGTCTTTATTGCAGGGGGGAGCATTCTTTTCGCCTTTGCCCTTATTGGCTTCACGTTTACCACCAGATTGCCGATGGCGCTTCTCTTTCTCTTTTTCGGAGGTTTCGGATTGGTCTCGGCAGTGTCAACCCTCAGCGCCACCATTCAGGGCGCAGTCGATGATCGTTTCAGGGGTCGGGTTATGAGCCTTTATATGATGATATTTATGGGGTTCATGCCAATCGGGAATCTTGAAATCGGCTATCTTTCAGAACATTTCGGTACTGGTCTTGCCATTCGTTTTGGATGTGTAGTGACAATTCTTGCCGCAGTGGCGCTCATTGTTGCAAGCCGAGGGGTGCGTCAGGCGTACAGCAGTTACAAATCAATGTAACCCGCAGGAAAAATGACATGAACTTGCTTTGCTATGGGCGATTGCGCTGCTCAAGCCCGGAGGCTTTCCGGCCCGCTCTTTCGAACTCCGGCGCTCCACCGCTCTGCAGGCGCTGCGCCAGATCCAGAGAGCGGCCGAGCAGGGCACGCGCACCATCATGCAGCTTTTTGTTGTGCTTGACCATCTCAACGTTGCGCTCCATGTCTTCCGCCGTCCAGCCGCGACTGTGAGCAATGAACGGAAATTGTGGAAAGTGCATACCCAGTTCGCCAAAGAACAGCATCATCTGCCCTGCGACGGCCTGAATATTGTCCTGACCTCCAGTTACTATGAACCCCGCAACTTTGTTCTTCAGCATGACGCGGTTCTTCAGCGTGATTTGGTTCTGCACCGTGTTCAGGCGCTCCGCCATCTTGAAGTATAATGAACTCGCCGCACCCCAGCGGATGGGTGTCGCAATCAGAACGACGTCCGCCCAGAATACCAGGTTCTCATAGACCGCGTGCATGCCGTCAGCCGGGTCCATCTGTGAGATGCTGCACGGCCAGGTACAAGCCTGCGCGCTTTTGGAGTAGTAACCTTCGCAGGCACGAAAGGAAAGCTCACGCAGCTTGACCATGCGTGTCTCCAAGGAGTGGTCCATTCGCGCGTGTTCGAGAGCACTTTCTAACAGCGCCTCGGAAGTCGAATAGCGTGGGTTGTTGTTGTCCATGACCGTGGTCGAGATACCCAGTACGCGAAGCGCCCCGGGCTCGCGTCGCGTATCGCGATCAAGCGGATGCGGCGCATGCGCCAGCTTCTGCCGATCGGTAGCTGGCATCTCGCGTATCAGAAGCCGACCCTCCTCCACCTTGAATTCGAAACGGGGCACACGGTCCTCCTCAAAGCCGGGTTCTCCTTCGCCTGAAATGCGATGGAACTTCCAGTAGTGCCATGGGCAGACGATGTAGTCACCGTCAATGGTGCCCTGCCCAAGCGGTCCGCCCGCGTGATTGCAGGCACCATGGATCGCCCCAAAGCTTCCATCAACGCATGACAGCGCAATCTTCGTGCGACCTACCACTATCTGCTGGAGTGGCTTCTTCGACAGCTCGGCCGCTTCCCCCACGTCGTGCCACCTCTCTTCATTCATCGGTACTTCCTCAACCGTTCCGGCATCCGGCTAACCATAATTAAATGGATCTGCCGAAACTGCGAATTTTTGAAATTTCTGCATTGCTTGCCTTGTCACTAACAATACCTTACTGAAAGTATAGCGAAATAATGTCTGGCCTTCAAAATAGCACAGCAGTAAATATCTGATAACTACTCCGCAACGTGCCTGCTTCCAGCAGTCTCCTGCTACAATAAAGCGAGCTGTAATCAGATGGTGGACACAACAGTGGTTATACAGAATTGGAGAAACGGCTGTCAGGGAGTGAATCAAAACATGCTCATCGATCGCTCTGCAATTTTGCTCAACAGCATACTCGTCGCTTCCTTTTGGCGGATTATAAAATATATATCTCGCCAAAACGGTGATTATTTGTTATCTTTGGCCATATATAGGCTTTATTATATATAATATAGGCGGTTATGAGCATAATAAATATTTCTGGAAGAAAAGCAGAAATTAACCTGTTACAGCAAGCATTATCATCGGCAAATCCCGAATTCATTGCTGTTTATGGGCGTCGTCGAGTAGGAAAGACCTGGCTCGTAAGGGAGTTTTTTGATGACGCACTATGCTTTGAGCTTACCGGCATACATCGTGCTTCGCTGAACGATCAGTTAGCTAACTTTGCCCACGCGCTTGGCAAGGCTGCAGGAGTGTCGCTCTTGCCACAGCGCCCATCGACATGGTTTGAGGCATTTGCTCAGCTTGAACAGTTTCTCGATGATCTGCTTTCTCAAGAGGCAGAAATGAAGAGAGTTGTTTTTTTTGATGAATTGCCCTGGCTGAACACTCCTCGCTCAAAATTTTTATCAGCCCTGGAGCATTTCTGGAACAGTTACGGATCGCGCAAAAATAATCTTGTTCTTGTTGTCTGCGGTTCTGCTGCATCGTGGATATTGCAACATATTGTGCGCGCAAAGGGTGGTCTTCATAACCGCCTTACCCGGCAAATCCGTCTTTCTCCATTTACTCTTGCCGAAACAGAGGAGTTTCTTCTGCATCGAGGCATCAACCTCACCCGCTATCAAATTATTGAACTCTTTATGGTTATGGGTGGAGTTCCCTTCTACCTGATGCAAGCAGAGCCCGGTTATTCAGCAGCACAAATTATTGACAAGGTCTGTTTTTCAGCAACCGGGTTGTTACGATCAGAGTATGACCAGTTATTTGCATCGCTCTTTGCCGAAAGTGAACATCATAATAAAATCGTCTCGTTGCTGGCCAAAAAGCATAGTGGCATGAGCAGAAACGAGATTGTTGCTGCCTCACATATTACAACAGGTGGAAGGCTTACTGATATTCTTGAGGAACTGGAAGCATCAGGATTTATCGAGTCGCGCATTCCATTCGGGAAAAAAGAGCATGATATCATTTATCGCCTTACCGATGAGTTTACAATCTTTTACTTTGCATGGCTTAAACCTCTCGGCAAAAAAATAACGGAGCAGGGATACTGGATGTCGCGTCAAAGTGATCCGGCGAGAACGGCTTGGTCTGGTTTTGCTTTTGACACCCTTTGCATCAAGCATGTTCGAGCGTTGAAAGCGGCACTGGGAATTGCCGAAGTGCAAACAAGTGATGCTCCATGGCGTTATATGCCTGTTAAAGAGTCACCTCCTGGGGGTGCACAGATTGATTTGCTGATCGATCGGCGTGATGCAACGATCAACATCTGTGAGATCAAATTTTATCAAGGCGAATTTACTCTTGATGCTGCTTACGCTCATGAACTGGGTCGAAAAATAAATGTTTTCCGCCAGGTAACCGGTACACGGAAAAATATCTTTCTCACCATGATTACCACGTATGGCGTAACCAATAACGCCTATCGAAAAGAGCTGGTATCGAATGTTCTTACACTGGATGCACTGTTCTGAATAACGGTAACCCCTCTATTTTTCGCGGATAAAAGCTTTATTGCGCCAAAACACCTGTTTCAGGTTCGCTTTTGGCGACTTATACGTTCAATAATAGCTAATACGCGGCTGAAAAATCAGTTTTATCCTCTTATTTTATCGTACAGCCCGTTCCGTATCCAAAACATACACATCATGACACAACACGATTTTCCAGATGAGTTGCTTGCCTTCATCTCCGACAGTGAGATGGCCGAGCTTCAGGATTTTCTTGATTCCGATACCGTGCCTGACGGTGCAATGATTCTTGAGTCTCTCGACGGTTTTCTTGCTGCGCTGGTTATTGGGCCAGCATCTGTTCCGACAGAAACATGGATGCCTTTGGTGTGGGATATGCCCGATGGTCGTGAAACTCCTGCATTTGAATCCGTTGATCAGGCGAACAGAATGACAAAGCTCGTCCTGAAAATGAAGGAGAGCCTCACAATATTCTTTGCCAGTTCTACTGAATTATACTGTCCATTGTGCATGGAGATTGAACTTGAGAACGAAGAGATCTACAACGATTTTATAAAGTTGTGGGCGACCGGATTTATGGCGGGAATATACTGTAATGAAAATAACTGGAAACCGATGCTTGACAATGAGGACTTTTTTGAGGAATTCTTAATGCCAATTTATCTGCTTAGTCCCTTTGCAAACAACACCCCGCCACTGCCAACAAAAACATTCAATGTGATCAGAGATCTCATTCCTGAATATGTGAACGAGATCCGCAAATTCTGGCTGCCTCGGCACCGGCAAGAAATGGCAAGGGAAAAAGGGGTAGTGATTGCCAACGAAGCAGACCGGATTGGCCGCAATGAGCCATGCCCTTGTGGCAGCGGGAAGAAGTTTAAGAAGTGTTGCGGGAAGTGATGGTTCCTGCCATTCGGTGCGCCCCCGACAAATTATTGACAGTATTTCTCTATTTTGCCTTATTGAGTCTATCGGTATATGTTGTACCCTTATTGTACTCTATATGCGTCGAATAATTGCTCGGTTCATTTTTCAGTAAGTCAGAATAGGAATTTTGTGATGACGGACTGTAAAAGGTTATAAAAATTATAGTTGTCCTATAAGTAAATCGTACGCACGAAATTCTTTTTATGAAAAAGAACGATTTAAATCATGCCCCCGGTTAAATTTCAACAGCTCTCAAATTTTATCTGGTTGGTTGCCGAACTGCTGCGCGGGCCTTACCGTCTGCTTCTGTACGAAGGGGTGATGTTGCCGCTTACGGTACTGCTCTGCTTCGACTGTGTGCTGGAGCCAACCAAAGAGAGAACTCTGAACAGACACGCAGAGCTTACTGCCAAGGAGTTGCCCGGTATTGAAGCGATCCTGAATAACCTGGATTTGCTGAAGGAGGTGACGGAATGAATGCGCTGGAGCTGCTCGAGCGCCTAAACCTTCTTGATGAAAATGAAAGCATCGAAGCGAAGCAGGCGCGTGAGATCGGAAAATCGGTTCTTGAAACTGTTTGTGCTTTCTCGAACGAACCTGGTTTGGGCGGCGGCTGGATACTTCTTGGCGTGATTCGCGAAGAGTTAGCATTGTTTCCTGCCTATGAGACCCAAGGTCTCGAAAATCCTGATAAGATCAGCGCTGATCTGGCAAGTCAGGCAGCCTGTGTCTTCAACCAACCCTTGCGGCTGGAAATCAACACCGAAATTCTTGGCGGAAATATAGTTGTCGTCGTTTTCGTTCCAGAAGCGCCATCGCAGGATAAACCCATTTATTTTAAAGCTCAGGGCCTTCCCAGAGGTGCGTTTCGGCGTATCGGAAGCACAGACCAACGTTGTACCGAAGATGACTTGATCATACTATATCAAGGCCGCCAGCAGGAAAGCTTTGATTCCGGTTTATTGCCAGATGCCAGTTTTGATGATTTCTCCCCCGAAGCCATTGCTGACTTTCGTCTGGCTCGTCGGGAGGTCAATCCTGATGCAGAAGAACTGCGTTGGAGTGACAATGAACTGATGCAAGCTCTTGGTTGTTTGCGTCGCAATGAGCAAGCGCAGTGGGTGCCAACTGTAGCCGGGCTGCTTCTCTTTGGTAATTCGGTCGCCTTGCGTCGTAGTTTTCCGATGACTCGGGTTGATTATATCAGAGTTCCAGGTCGTGAATGGGTACCTGACCCCGAACGTCGTTTCGATACTATCGAGATGCGTGATTCTCTGTTTCGGCTTATCCGTCGGGCCCAAGCGGCTATTCTTGATGATTTGCCCAAGGCCTTTGGGCTGGAAGAAGGTGCTTTGCAGCGTCAGGATATGCCGGTTGTTCCACAGCGGGTCATTCGAGAGGCCGTGGTTAATGCTCTGATGCACCGCAGCTACCGGAGTTATGCACCGGTGCAGATCATCCGTTACTCAAACCGCATTGAAATCCGTAACCCCGGTTTTTCGCTCAAGTCGCCGGAACACCTTGGAGAGCCGGGTTCGTTGCCTCGCAATCCAAGAATTGCTGCCGCCTTACACGATACTCGCTTTGCTGAGACGAAGGGCAGCGGCGTGCGTGTCATGCGCGAAATGTGCGAACAAGCGGGGCTGGCCCCACCCTTGTTCGAATCTGACCGAGCCAATGATCAATTCATCGTTCGTCTCTTTTTTCATCACTTTCTTGGACCGGAGGATTTGCAATGGCTTGCCCGATTCAAAGATTTGAGCCTTTCTGATGCTGAGGCGCGGGCACTGGTTGTTACCCGAGAAGTCGGAGCTATAGATAATGCGACTTACCGCGAAATTAACAAGGTTGACTCTCTAACTGCTAGTCATGCGTTAAAAAAGCTGCGTGATGCTTCGTTGCTCGTTCAAAAAGGGCGCGGTTCAGCTACCTGGTATCAGCCTACCGAATGGTTTCTTGGGACAACGACAGATTTATCTGCTAACCCGAGTGGCTTATCCAGTAACCCTGGCACCTTATCCAGTAACCCAGGTGTCTTATCCAGTAACCCTAAGCGTTGTGCAATTCTGAATGAATTGCCTGGTGAACTTGCTGCCCGTGTTGGTGCCTTGGGCAAACGACGGCCGCCTGAAGAGGTATGCGAACTTGTCGTTGCATTGTGTCGTCAACGAATTTTTCGTGTTGAGGAACTGGCGAGCCTGCTTGCACGTACTCCGGAAACTGTTCGTCAGAGCTATCTTCGTCCGCTTTTGCTTGCTGGGCGTATTTCAATGATCCGCCCTGAGGTGCCCAATGATCCGGAACAGGCGTATCGAACGGTGGCGGGAAAAGCATGATGTGTCGATATGGTACAGAAAACGGATTATTGCATTGTTGCTGAAGGTCAGAGAATGAGCACTAACACATTTATGTCACAATAGAAAAAGTGCTTTACTGCTACGCAGCAGCAAAAAACGGAATTCATGGTTGAGCATTTTTATCAGCGTACCCGGTAAAAGATAGGCGGTCAAAACTTGCCGAGGAGCGCGGAGAAGGGAGTAACAGTTATCTGCCGACGCGAAAATACGCAGTGATTATTGATGAGGCACATAGTTCGCAATCGGGCGAAACCGTCACTGAGCTTAAAGGTGTGCTGGGAGGCAGTGAGTTGCGCCAAAAAGCCAGGGAGATGGCCAAGGAAGAGGGCGAAGTGGAGCTGGAGCGTCTGTTTCGCTCCATGGCCAAGCGTGGATGTCAGCAACATATCAGCTTTTTTGCCTTTACCGCCACGCTGAAGCACAAGACTTTAGCCATCTTTGGTCGAAATGGTGAGCCGTTTCACCGCTACACCATGCGGCAGGCAATTGAGGAAGGCTTCATCATGAATGTGTTGGCCAATTACGTGACCTACAAAACCTACTACCGGCTTATCAAAAAGGCGGAGGAGGACCCGAATGTGGAGCGCAAAAAGGCTGCCAAAGCACTGCCGATCACAAACAAATGAATGCAATTCTTGATGGTGCAGTTGCGCGGTTTCAGCACCTGCAAAACACGGAAGAGGAGGAGGCTGAGCTGTGGCGCGGCAAGGCCTAGGCTTTCCGCAATCTGTACAGTTTTTTAAGCCAGGTGATTCCCTATCAGGACAGCGATTTAGAGAAGCTATTCACCTACTTGCGCCATCTGGCATTGAAGCTGCCAAAACGGAAGAGTGGCGCTGGATACCAGTTTGATGAAGAGGTTGAACTCGACTATTACCGTTTGCAGAAGATCAGTGAGGGTTCGAACAGTTTAAGTGAAGGCTTTGCCAAGCCACTTGATGGACCTCGCGAAGTGGGAAGCGGTATGGTGCATGAGGAGGAGGTGTCACTCTCCCGGCTCATTGATCTCATCAACGAGCGCTTTGGTGGTGACCTGAACGAAGCAGATCAACTCTTTTTCGATCAGATTGCAGAGGCGGCAAGTCAGAATGAAGCTCTCAAGAAGGCTGCCGGAGTCAATTCACTCGATAAATTTCAGCTTGTGTTCAGGCAAGTTCTGGAGTCATTGTTTATTGAGCGCATGGAACTCAACGAAGAACTTTTTGCCGACTTTATGGGTAAACCAGAATTGCAGGAGCTGGTGTCGAAGTGGCTGGGAAGTCAGGTTTATGAGCGAATGAGCGGAGGATAAGGGAACCCTAAAGATTGCCAGCATAATAAACCATCGCGATGATGATACAGAATGAATTTTCAGACTA
The DNA here is from genome assembly GCA_903915955.1 of uncultured Chlorobiaceae bacterium. Classification (GTDB taxonomy): domain Bacteria; phylum Bacteroidota; class Chlorobiia; order Chlorobiales; family Chlorobiaceae; genus Chlorobium. The sequence goes on from CAIWUU010000070.1 coordinate 47,534, forward strand.
CAGTCCGCTTTATATTACTGACAGTGAACGTGAGGAGCTTCAGGAGTTTCTTCTTTCGGATGATCTTCCTGAAGGAACCATGACCATTGATACTCTTGAGGGATTTTTTACTGCACTGATCATTAGCCCGGTAACCACTCATCCCAAGGCATGGTTTCCGTTGGTGTGGGATATGAGTGGTGGTGGAGAAGCAGCGAAATTTGAGAGTCTGGAACAGGCGAAGCGTATTACGGAACTGCTGACAAAGATGATGACCAGCATTGTTGTTATGTTGACGAATTCTCCTGATGATTACGTGCCACTTTCCGATACGATCAGGTATGAGAGTGATGAAATCAGGGATTCTTATAACAAACTATGGGCAACGGGATTTATGATCGGCGTTAGCCACAATCAAGCTGAGTGGGAACCGATCTTTTCAGATGAAACGGCCTCAGCCCTGTTGTCTGCGATTAGTGCGCTCAGCGTCAGGCCGGATGATTCTGTTCAGTTACCAACAAAGAAGTTCAGAGCGTTCTGGGAGATAGTGCCTGATTGTGTGCGGGCGCTCAATGAGTACTGGTGCCCTGTCCGGTGTAGTGAAACTGAAAGGGTAAAAGGGATGCTCCTGGGAACCCAAAGCGAGAAAGTTGGACGCAACGAGCCTTGTGCCTGCGGCAGTGGGAAGAAGTTCAAGAAATGCTGTGGGAAGTGAGGTTTTTGCATCAGCATTTTTGCTCTTTCTGCCTGAAGCCCTTCGCTTTGTCCAGTTTCTCGATGCGATGCCAGACACGAAGAACGTTATATTTTTTGATGAATTGCCTTGGTTCAACATTCATCGATCAAAGTTTTTATCAGCCTTGGGATCGCGCAACAATAATCTTGTTCTTGCGCCAGAACACCTCTTGGGAGCGCTTTTGGCGACTTCTGCCATAATGGTTAATGCGCCGCCGACAGATCAGTCTTCTCCTCTTTTTTTATCTTGATAAAGAAGAGCAGCGGCAGGGCGATTGCAAAGAGCAACGCGACGAGCATGAAGGCATCCATATAGGCAAGGTGGTGGCTTTGCATGGTCACCGTTCCTTCAAGCGAATTTAGTGCAGCCATCTCTGCGCCAGTGGGTGAGAGTCCGCTTTTCATGGTAGCAGCCTGCTTTATAGCATCAATTCTTGCAACGGCTGCCGGATCGTAAGGTGAGAGATGACTGAGCAGCTCCACGCGGTGTTCCGCAACCCTTTTGACAATGTAGGTGTTGGTGATTGCGATGCCGAATGAGCCACCAAGCTGGCGTACCATGTTGTTGAGCCCTGTCGCCTGTCCAATATCTTTGCCATGCAGGCCCGATACGGCAAGCATGGTGACGGGAATGAAGATAAATCCCAAAGCAAAGCCGCGCACAAGCAGTATCCAGAAGAAGTTTTCTGCTCCCGATTGCATGGTTTGCTGGCCAAGCACCCAGCAGAAAGCAATGAATGCAATCATGCCAACGGTCATCAGCTTTTTCGGTGAGACACCTTTTTGCAGGGCGATGCCGAGCGGCATGGAGATGATGCCGGTTACCATGGCGCTCGGGAAGAGTACCAGTCCAGTCAGTACTGCTGTGAAGCCGAGCAGACGCTGCACAAAGACGGGAAAGGCAAAGAGCGATCCGTAAAGACCGAAACCCACGACAAAGGTCAAGATCGCCGCTATCGGCAGATTGTGGCTGCGGGCAAGCACGCGCAGGTCAACGGCTGGCTCTTCGGTGTGCAGTTCCCACCAGACAAAGATGAGGAGAGAAACGACTGCAATAATGGTGAACCAGGTGATGTAAGGTGTTTCGAACCAGTCTTTTGACTCACCCTTTTCAAGGATGAATTGCAGTGAACCGATACCGATGCTCAGCAGTCCGATGCCTGTCCAGTCAATTTTTGAGACAGAGTGCTGAACTTTCGGCTCCTTGAGAAAGGTGAAGGAGGACCAGGCAGCAAGCAGCCCGACTGGAATGTTGACGAAAAAGCACCACTCCCATGAAAAGTAGTCCACAAGATAACCGCCAAGCAGCGGGCCAAAGGTTGGGCCGAGCACCAAGCCCATCGAGAAGATACCAGTGGCGGTGCCTCGTTCTTCCGGCTTGAAGGTTTCGTAGAGAATGGCCTGTGATGTCGGCAGCAGTGCTCCGCCGCCGATGCCTTGCAGGAACCGGAAGAAGACCAGTGTCCAGATGTCGGTTGAGATGCCGCACAACAGCGATGCCACAGTAAAGAGCAGAATCGAGCCGATGTAGTAGTTGCGCCGTCCGAGCAGGTTGCCAAGAAATCCTGAGAGAGGAATGACAATGACATTCGCAATAGCGTAGCTGGTGACCACCCATGCCACATCCTCAATGCTTGCTCCAAGGTTGCCGCTGATCTGCGTCAGGGCAACGTTCACAATGGTTGTGTCGATCAGCTCCAGCATTGCGGCGACAATCACGGTCAGTGTAATGATGACTTTCCGTGCACCGGTTTCATAATGATGGGTACTATTCGGCAGCATTGCTGCTATTGCGGTGCCATTCTGTTGTTGTGACTGGGCCATTTCTTCTATGGTTTTCTGTTCAATGGTTATTCTTGCCAGGAGGAAGAAAAAGCAGTTTTTTTGTTACCAGCATGTTGCTCCTCCGGGTTGGAAAAAGCCCTCATTTTACCTTTACTTCGACCACGACGTTCATCCCTGCGGCAAGCGGGTGATTTTTATCCGGCTTTTCGGTAAAGAGAATTTTTACCGGAATGCGCTGTGTCACCTTGATGAAGTTCCCGCTGGCGTTGTCAGGAGGAAGCATGGCAAATTTTGCGCCGGTACCAGAGGAGAGCGACTCAACCTTTCCCTTGAACTCCTTGCCGGGATAGGCATCCACCTTGATAATGACCGGCAGTCCAGGAGCGATTTTATCAAGCTGCGTCTCCTTGAAGTTGGCGACAATCCAGAGCTCTTTGCTGCCGACAAGCGCGATCAACTGTTGGCCTGGTGCGACGTACTGTCCCGGCTGCACATTTTTTTTCGACACTTGCCCGGCCGCCGGAGCGGTAATAGTGGTATATGACAACTGCAGTTCAGCCTCGCGGAGCCTGGCTTCGCGCTTCTTTACCTCTGCCATTTTCAGGGGTATCACGGCAAGCGCTGCCTGATAGTTATTGCCCGCACCGGCATAGCGGGCTGATGTAGCTTCTGCACCGGCCTTGACGGCATCGAACTCCGCTTGTGAAATCACCTCCTGCCGGTGGAGATTTTCGTTGCGGCGAAGATCGGCCTGCTCTTTCCGGCTTGTTGCTTCTGCTGCGCTCACTCCCGATTTTGCAGCGTTTGCCTGGTTTGTTGCGGCTTTTACCTCAGCTTGTGCGCTGAGCAGCTCGGCAGCGGCAATGTCGCGCCGAACTTCGTAATCCGTTCTTTCCAGGCGGATCAGCGTGTCGCCTTTGTTGACCCGCTGGTTATCGCCAGCCTGTACCTCCTCCACCTTGCCCGGAATCCGGGAGATAACCGGGTAGATATCACCCTCTATCTGTGCATTATCAGTCTCAACGTAGAGGAACGAGTGATAGATTTTGCTGCCGCCCCAAACCAGGGCTCCGGCAAGAAGAATGCCGATAATGATAATGCGCAACGGGCTTTTTGCCGGAGTCAACTCTTTTCCAGAGGTGTTTTTGTCAGCCATTTTATTTGATTCAGGTTGTTCCATGGTAGTTGGTGTTGTCAGGTGTTTTCAGGATTACGACGGGGCATGTTGCGTGGCGCATGACCGATTCAGCCGTGCTGCCCATCAAGAGTCGGCTTATGGCGGAGTTGCCGTGGGAGGCGAGCATAATCATCTCCGCATGGCACTCTGTTGCATAATTGAGAATGGTGGCCGCAGGCTCGCCGTGCTGTACTGTAAAACGAGCGCGCACGTTGTGCAGCGAGAGCATGTCGCTGTAGCGCGAGAATTCGTGAAGGTGCGTTTTCAACATGCCATCGTCACTCGTTTCGTCGTTCGCCACGTAGAGCACCATCACTTCCACATCGTTACCATGCAGCGAGGCGGCATAGTGCACAACGGCATCTGAAGCGGCAGAGAAATCAACAGCGCAGATAATTTTTTTCAGTGGTTGTTCCATCTTACCAGAAAACCTCCCCTGTTGTCCGTTTGAGTGCATAGGCGTTCAGCATATAAGCGTAAGCGGCTTGCAGGTGGGCAAGTTCAGCCTGGGAGAGAGCGGCTTCAGTGTCGAGCAGGTCGAGCGCTGTTGCCATGCCGTTTTCGTAGCGCGCTCTGGCGTGCCTGGCAGCAAGCTCCGCCTGTTGTACCTGCACTTCAGTGGTGCTTATTTTCTCCGAAGAGGTGTAAAGGGCATGGAGTGTCTCAGTGATGTCGCTTTTTACCTGCTGCTCGGTATCGATCCGCCGCTGGGTTGCCGCACGTGCCAGAGCAGTACGTTCCTGCCGCTCTGCACTGGTGCGGAGACCGGTAAAGAGTGGAATCTCAAGGTGCATGCTGGCGGCAACATTATTGCGTATTTCATTGATATCAGGTTGATAGCCATTGGTGACACCATAAGAGAGGTTGCCGGTGATGACGGGGTTCCCCTCTTTTGTGGCGAGAGAGTGTTGCAGTTTTGCTGCACTCTCTTGTTCTCTTGAGAGTTGCAGTTCGATGCGCTGCGCCAGTGCCTGGGCGACAAGGCCCGCTTCTGCAAGAGCTTTTTGCGGTGTAACCGCAAATGAGCCATGGAGCTTCAGCGGAGTATCGTCGCTGATCCCCGTCAGGCGACGCAGGGTTAATTCGCTGCGACGAAGTTCGTGCTCAAGATCGAGCGTGCGGTTGCGGGCCGCCGCAAGACGCACCTTGGTGGAGAAGAGATCAAATGGCGTTGCTGTTCCTGCCTGGTACCGTTTTGTCGAGTACTCCAGCGCCTGATTGAGTGCGGCAATCTGTTTTTTCTCCACCCGAAGATTTTCGCGGAGAAAGAGAATGCCATAAAAGAGCTGTACAGTTTGCCACGACACTTCCCTGCGCGACAGTTGAAGTCTCTGCTCCGCCGTTTTTTTGCCGTTCAGAGCGATAGCAACATTGTTTCCTCTTTTTCCGAAATCGAGCAATGTTGCTCGTGCGGTAACTTTGGCCTCATAATTGTCATGCGGCATAAATTGCATCGGCGCTTTGCCTTCGAAACTCATCTCTGAGACCGGATCAAGCCAGGTGTATCCGGCGCTTGCCGTAATTTGCGGAAAATATGCGCTGCGGCTCTGCGTGATTCGCGCATCAGCCGCCGTTACCTCGTCAGCCGAAGCCTTAAGCGCGGGATTGTTGTCGCGGACAAGCTGGATGGTCTTTTCGAGAGTTAGCGGAGTTTCTCCGGCCGCTTCGGCTGCGCTGCTGCGCAATGGCCACGCAAACATCAGCGCCATTGCTGTGATCGCTACTGTTCTGGTCAGAGCACTCTTTTGTATCATGGAGCTATGGTTTGTTTTTCGTTATACCCATTGTCCATTGTTAAAGCAATTCTTGTGCCAGGATGTGAAGATGTATCGTTCATCAGCAAAATCTCTTCTTTTACGGAGAATAGTTCTCCCGTCGATTCGAATTATTCTGAAAAATCAAGAATTTTCTGTAGTATCTCTTCTTAAATTTAAAGAATATGATGACGACATCTCTTCAAGAGAGCCACAAGTTGATGCAGTACATCAGTGATGCGGTTGGTTCCATTCGTGATCCCCAGGAGCTTTTCCGGACGCTCACCGACAAGCTTCGCCTTGTCTTTGAATTTGATTCCGCAGCCATTATCACCTTCGACAAAGAGAAGAGGTACAGCAACGTTTTTTTTGAAATGCTCCGGTTTCAGCTTCCGGAGAGCTTTGATCGCAAAAAGAGGCTGATTGCCGGTTCGTGGATTGAACCTCATATTGCTGATCAGTCAGTTTCAGTGATCAGTATCGAGGAGTCGCTTGAGCGTTATCCCGCAGATGTTCTTCTGCCACAGATACTGTACGATCTTGGTATGCGGCAGGTAGCTCTTTCTCCGCTGCGAACCCGAGGCAAAGTGATAGGGTTTCTCTGTTTTGTGTCGAAGGATGAAAAAGAGTGGGCGGAGAGCGAAAAAGAGCTTCTGGCAACACTCTCCTCGCCGGTCGCTGTCGCAGTCAGTAATGCTCTTGCTTATGAGGAGCTTCGGCAGCGTGAAGCGCAGACGGCCATGCAGCTTGCAGTCAACAATGCCCTTCTGACTATAAAAGATCGAAACAGGATGCTGCTTGCGGTTTGCGAGCAGATTGAAAAACTGGTGCCATGTACCTTTCTTGGTATCCGTGTGATGGGCGCGGATGGAGCCTATCGTCTTTACGACAATTTCATGCGTGAACATGGTGGAGGTTTTGTTCCAGTCTCCTCGCAGCAGGCGCTGGATATTGAGGATTTTGAGGAGATTGCCCGGGAGAGTTTTTCACTCGTTACCACTCCAGGCTGTTTTGGTGGTGAAACGTTTCTCCAGCTTTGCCGTGAGTACCGAATGCTGGCACATGTCAGGGAAAAATTTGGAATCTGCTCTTTGCTGACAGTTCCGCTCTGGGATACGCCGGGCAGCCGTGCCGGGTTGATTATCTCCGATACCTCCCGCTCCTTTGAAGAGCATGACCAGATGACGGTAGCTCTTATTGTGCCCCAGCTCTCTCTGGCCCTGCAGAACTTTCTTGCTTTTGAAGAGATTGACGAGTTACGCCGAAAACTTGAGGGTGAGCGTACCTCTCTTATTGAAGAGATCAATGCGGCGCATAATTTTGAAGAGATCATCGGTAAAAGTTCTTCCCTTTTGGCTGCCTTGCGCAGGGTCAGCCAGGTTGCCCCGACTGATGCGACGGTGCTGATTCAGGGTGAAACCGGTACAGGCAAGGAGCTGTTTGCCCGGGCTCTGCACAATCTTTCAGCCCGCAGCAAGCGTGCGATCATCAAGATCAACTGTGCAACCCTGCCAGCGCCACTTATCGAATCAGAACTCTTCGGCCACGAAAAAGGGAGTTTTACGGGCGCCACAGAACGGAGGATCGGCAAGTTTGAACTGGCTGAAGGGGGGACTATTTTTCTGGATGAAATCGGTGAGCTTCCTCTTGAACTACAGGCAAAGCTGCTTCGTGTGTTGCAGGAGCGCGAGCTTGAACGGCTTGGCGGAAAACAGGTGATCAAGGTTGATGTCCGTGTCATTGCCGCGACGAACCGCGATCTTGCCCGTGAGGTTGCTGAAGGGCGGTTCCGTGAGGATCTCTTTTTCCGGCTCAATGTCTTTCCGCTTGCCATACCACCGCTTTGTGACCGTCGTGAAGATATCGCCATGCTCGCCGCCCATTTTGCGGCAAAGTTTTCAAAGGAGTTCGGCAAGCCTCTTCGTTCTTTCCGGGAGAGCGACATGAATCGCCTGGTTGGGCGTGAGTGGAAGGGTAATATCCGTGAACTTGCTCACCTGATAGAGCAGGCGGTTATTGTTTCTGATGGCACGACGCTTGATTTCTCGACGATTTTATCCTCTTCTTTGGCACCAGAACTTCCTGCCGCCAGCCATACCAGAACTATGTGTGATTTTGAACACGAGGTGGCCGTTATGGAGCGAGAGCTGATTCTTGATACTCTCAGCCTTTCAAAAGGAAGGGTGAGCGGGGCGGGCGGAGCGGCCGAGCTGCTTGCCATGCATCCGAAAACCCTCTATTCTCGTATGGAGAAGCTTGGGCTCAGCAAGCGATATCAATAGTCGTTAACTGCGGTTTCAATATCCGGGGCCTGTGGCGCACCTGCCCCGTTCGATTGAACGGCGAAGTAATGGTTAGTGAGCCTCAAGCCAGTTTTTTCCAATGCCGATATCGACCTCAACAGGTACGGTTTTAAGTCCACAAGTTACCGCAGCATCAATCATTGCTTGTTCCACCAGGCGTGAAAGCGGCTCTTTTTCCGCATCGGTTGTCTCAAAGAGCAGCTCATCATGCACTTGCAGCAGCATGACCGAGTGCATCTGCTTCTCAAGCATCCGCACACTGCAGAGGTTCATGGCGCATTTGATGATGTCTGCCGCTGTTCCCTGAATCGGGGTATTCATGGCGGCCCGTTCAGCCGCTTTCTGCACGTTGGTGTTCCGGCTGTTGAGGTCGGCGATATAACGGCGCCGTCCGAGAAGCGTTGAGACGTAGCCGCACTGTTTTCCCGTTTCAATGATGCTGAGCAGTGCATTGAAGAGGCCGGGATATTTGGCTTTATAGGTGTCGATAATGATTTTGGCCTCTTTCTGTGGAATATTGAGCCGTTTGGCGAGCCCGAAAGGCATGATGCCATAGAGTACCCCGAAATTCACCTCCTTTGCCTTGCGTCGCATATCGCCGGTAATCTCATCAAGCCCAAAAATCACCCTCGCTGTGGCGGTGTGAATATCTTCATGGTTGCGGAATGCTTCAATAAGCTGAGGGTCACCCGATATTTCCGCAGCTATCCGAAGCTCAATCTGTGAGTAATCAGCCGAGAGCAGCCACTTTTCAGGGGTTGAGGGGATAAAGGCGCGGCGAATCTCTTTGCCAAGCGGAGTGCGAACAGGGATGTTCTGCAGGTTCGGATTGGAGGATGAGAGCCGGCCCGTTGCGGTAATAAACTGGTTGAAGGACGTATGTACCCTGCCGGTTACCGGGTTGACCATCCTGGGCAGGGCATCGATATAGGTGCCCTTGAGTTTCTGGAGACTCCGGTATTCGAGGAGGTCGCTGGCTATGGGATGCTGGGCGGCAAGCTCCTCAAGCACCTCCACGTTGGTTGAAAAGCCTGTTTTGGTGGCTTTTCTTGTCGGCAGTCCAAGGACGTTGAAGAGGATATGCGAAAGCTGTTTGGGAGAATCGATGTTGAACGTGGAGCCCGCTGTTCCGAAAATTTTTGCCGTCAGCAGCTCAAGCTCTTTTTGAGCGGTTACAGAGGCCTTTGCAAGATGAGCCGAGTCGATAGTGACACCTGCATACTCCATGGCCGCCAAAACGGAGACGAGAGGGAACTCTATTTTTTCGCAGATCCAGCGTAGCTCGCTCTCTCCTTCAAGCTTGTTGCGGAACACGTTTTCGAGCTGAAGGGCAAGGTCGGCATCCTGACAGGCATAGTCAGAAAGTTTTTGAGGCTCAACATCAAAAATATGCAGCTTCGCTTTTCCTGTGCCGACCAGTTGATCAAAGGTTGTGGTCTGGTAACCAAGATACCGGGCCGCCAGATCATCAAGATTGTGTTTCTCCTCAGGATTGAGCACATAGCTGGCCAGCATGGTGTCAAATCCAACCGGCGAGAGCTCTATACCATACTTTTTCAGTACGAGGATGTCGTATTTGAGGTTCTGGCCGCTTTTCGGAAGAGATTGATCTTCAAGCAGGGGTCTGAGAAGTTCCAGCGTCTCTTTCCGGTCGAGGGAACTCTGCGAAAAAGAGATAAAGTGTGCTTTTCCTGCTTCAATGGAGATTGAGATACCTGCCAGTTCAGCCTCAAAGGTATCAAGACTGGTTGTTTCGGTGTCAACAGCAATGCGGGAAGCGCTGCGCAGTGACGAGATCAGCTTGCTCAGCTTCTCTCTTGTATCAACGAGCCTATAGTCACCCTCCTGTTGCGGCGAACGAAGTGCGGTTTTTGTCTCTTCGGGGGTATCGGCAGGGTATTCCTGAACGGGCTCTTCTCCGCAAGGGTTCTGTAACAGAGCCTCGAAAATGGTTGGTATTCTCAAGGCAATGGATTTGAACCCAAGTTTTTGCAGCAGCGGCACAAGTTTGGTTCGATCCGGTAATCCACAGGCGAGATCGTTCAGCGTAAAATCAATCTGCAGATCGGTGCGTATGGTGACCAGTTCTGTTACCAGATCAAGGCGCGACTGAAACTCTTCAAGGCTTTGGCGGGTTTTCGGGGCTATGTGTTCGAGATTGCTGTAGATATTCTGTAGCGAATGGTATTTGTTAAGCAGTGTCGATGCGGTTTTTGGCCCGATACCTTTGGCTCCGGGAATATTGTCCGACGTGTCGCCGGTCAGCGCCAGAAACTGGGTGAAAAGCTCAGGCAAAACTCCAAAGTGTTCCGCAATTTCGTTCTTGCCGAGCAACTCCAGCTCATTCTGGTTTTTACCGGGTCGGAGCATTTTTACTCCGTCATGGACAAGCTGTGCAAGATCCTTGTCAGGAGTAACGATGTAGACACGGCATGCATCTTCAAACTTTTTTGCAGCGGTGCCGATAAGATCATCCGCCTCGTAGCCGGGAGTTTTGATGAGTGGAATGTTGAAGGCATCCAGCAGTTCAAAGACTGCGTCAAGCTGCATGATCAGCTCTTCCGGTGGTGCGGAGCGGTTCGCTTTATAGGCAGGAAAAAGATCGTGCCGAAACGTCTTCTCCTTGCAGTCAAAGACCGCCGCGAGATAGTGTGGTTTATATGTTTCAAAAATTTTCAGCAGAGCGGTCACAAAACCATAGATAGCGCCGGTCGGCATTCCCTCACTACTCGTCATGCCTGCGCGTTGAAGGGCAAAAAAGGATCGGTAAACTATCGCCATACCATCAATCAGAAAGAGCGCGGGCTTCTCCTGGATAATGACCGGTACATCAGCCCTCTTTACCGGCTCGTCAAGAGAAAAGAAGTCAAGTTGCTGGTTGCTCATTCTGCAACGACCCCGTAACTTCCAAGAACATTCACCATGGTGGCGAATTCACGGAGATGGTTGAGGGCATTGTGGATATTCTGATCCTCCTGATGGCCGATAAAATCGACATAAAAGAGGTACTCAAAGGCTTTTTTTCTGAACGGTCTCGATTCGATTTTAGTCAGGTCGATATTACGCATGGCAAAGGTGGCCAGCGCCTTGAAGAGCGAACCCTGTTCGTTGGGAAGAGTAAAGGCAATGGATGTTTTGTGTTGCGACGTATCAAGTTTTGATGAAATTTCAGCCAATCGGAGTGGGTCAAGGTTTTCGGCATGAGCAATACAGAAAAAACGGGTGATGTTCCACTCTTCATCGGCAAGGTTTTCCTTCAGGATTTCGAGTCCGTAGAGTTCACCCGCTCTTTTTGATGCAATGGCAAGCTTCGTAGGATCTTTTTCAGCAGCAATCATCTTCGCACTGCCTGCCGTATCGTAAGCGGCCTCTGCTTTGAGCCCCTTGTGTGCAGCAAAAAAATTTCGACACTGGGCCAACGCCTGGGGGTGAGAGAGTACCTTGAGTGCCTGCTCTACCGAAGTTCCCCGGATACCAAGCAGACAGTGCTCAACCTTCACAAAAGTTTCGGCTACAATTGTAACGGGATGCTGGAGCAGAAGGTCATAGTTCTGATGAATACTCCCGCCAAGTGAATTTTCGATAGGGATGACCGCATAGTCAACTTGGCGCTGTTCAACAGCGGCAAAGACCTCCTCAAATGATTCGCATGGTTTTGGCACTCCAATCCTGAGCGCAGCGATTTCGCTATATGCCCCAGGTTCTCCCTGATAGGCGATCATCAAGTTTGTCATTGTTTTTTCTTGTTGTTAACTTGTGGCAATGCCAGTGGTTTTATTTAAAGAAAATAAATCTATTATCATAGGCAGGGGGTATCGGAGGATTAACAAATCAGCAGTTTTTTATCATGTCAGGACACAGTAAGTGGGCAACAATCAAAAGAAAAAAGGCCGCAACTGACCAGAAACGGGGAAGTTTGTTCACCAAACTGGTCAAGGAGATTACTATTTCGGCCAAAATGGGTGGCGGTGATCCCGCTGGCAACCCCCGGCTCAGGCTTGCCATTGATACCGCAAGAGACAACTCCATGCCGATGGATAACATTCAGCGTGCCATCAAAAAGGGAACGGGGGAGCTTGAGGGTGTTATCTGGGATGAAATTACCTATGAGGGCTATGGCCCGGCAGGCATTGCCCTGATTATTGAAACAGCGACGGACAATCGTAACAGAACGGTTGCTGATATTCGTCATATTATGAGCCGCAATAACGGTTCACTTGGTGAAAGTGGCAGTGTTGGCTGGATGTTCCAGCGCAAGGGTACTCTTGATGTTTCGAAGCTGGTCGCCAGCGAGGATCAGCTTATGGAGCTGCTGCTGGATGCGGGCCTTGAAGATCTCAATGGTGATGATGAGAGCTATTTCACTCTCATAACCGATATCAAGGATCTTGAAATCGCCAAAAAGGCGCTTGAAAAGGCGGGTATAGCTTATGAGAATGCAAAGATTGATCTTGTGCCGGAGAATTACATTGAACTTGAAGCTGATGACGCACGGAAAGTGATCAAGCTGATAGAGGCACTTGAAAATATTGATGATGTGCAGGCTGTTTACAGCAACATGGAGATCAGTGAGAGTGCCATGAACAGTTTAAACGAGTAGAGGATGGTTGTTCTCGGCATTGATCCGGGAAGTCTTAATACCGGCTATGGTGTGATTCGTCGCGACAATAAAGGCTTCTCTGTGCTGGTATGCGGTTTGATCCGGCTTCATTCCGGTAAAAGTCATCCGGAACGAATTGGGCAGATATGCCGTGAGCTTGAGGAGGTGATTGCTGAGTTTCAGCCTGAACAGGTGGCCCTTGAGACTGCCTTTCTGAGCAGAAATGTGCAGTCAGCCCTGAAGCTCGGCCAGGTGCGGGGCGCAGTTATTGCACTTGTGATGCGCCACCATCTTGTATTGCATGAGTATGCGCCCCGTGAGATGAAATTGGCGATAACGGGAAGAGGGGCTGCAAGCAAGGAGCAGGTTGCGTTTATGGTTGCAAGAATGGTTGGTATAGCGGAGCCGCCAAAGCCCTATGATGTCACCGATGCTCTTGGCATTGCTTTGTGTGATTTGCTCAGGGGCGAGAATCGCGAGTCACCTTTGCTTGAGGGAAAGAGAGTGAGGGGCGGAGGAAGCTGGTCACAGTTTGTCAGTGCATCGCCCGATATGGTTATACGGTAGTTTCGGGCGGCATTCCTTCGCAGTGTTGAGCCTTCAGAATGGTGTTGTCCATTTACACCTGAAGTAAATTGATGGGCCATGCCACCCTTTCAGCTATACAGATTTAACCTTGTCATTTCGACGACCGAAGTGAGGAGAAATCTTATAGCACTAATCATCAAGATTTCTCGCTGACGCTCGAAATGACAGGATTATATATTCCAATACAAGTTTGCTCAAGGCACTCATGATTCAAGCAAAGCTCTATGCTGAATTACGGAATGACTTTTTGCTAAACGCTTATCTCCGTTAAGAACTGGGTTACATCAGGGTTTCTATCTCCGGCTGAGGCTATGGAGAGGGTTGGTCAATGGTAATACCTGTCGAAATGTTTTCGGTATCCAATTCTGTATTCAGAAACGCTGTCACTGAATTGTTGAAAGGCATCTATGCAATCAATAACAGATAATGCAACAACAATTTAACGCAGACATCAATGTCATCGGCAGCATTCCGGATTTCCGGCTCATTGAGACTGCGCTGGCGGAGTTAGCCAAAGGACAAGGACGGGTTGATCTCAAGGAGTTACTGGTGACCAACAACGCCTTCGACTTTCGGACGGAGAGCACCCGAAAGCGCTTTCTTGCCGCAGTGGAGCGCACCATTCTGGTTTTTGCCAGTGAACGGCACCGACAGTTGGTGGTGGCGCTCTTTAATGCTCCCGGAACTGGAAGCTCTGAAACGGTGGGCAATTTTTTTGCAGTTGCTTGCCGGGAACAATCTCTTTCGGCTTCTTACCAAAGAGGTTTATCTCAAGGTCTACTTCTCCGGACGGACAACAATTGCCGGGGATGAGGTTTTTGCCTGGCTGAAGGATCGCCAGGGTCACTCCCCGCAATTGAATAATTTTTCGGATTCTACACTGCGAATGATTGGGTCCAAGTACCTCACTATTCTCAAGAAACTCGGAATGGTTGATGGTACAGTAAAGAAACGGTTGCTCACTATCAGGCTTTCTGACAATGAACTTCTTTTCTTTTTGTATGTTATTTTCAGCGTGGATGATTCCACCACCGATATTCTGAAGTCGCCATATCGGGAGTTCCTGTTTCTTGAACGAGAGGAGTTAATTCGTGCGCTGAAAAACATCAGCTTCATGCCTTTTCTTGCTATCGCCTCTACCGGGGAGGCGCTGACTGTGCAATTAAAATTGTCACCACAGGAGCTTGTTGATGCCATTTCTCACCGAACAACAGCAGAAATTTGACGACCTTCGTGTGGCGTTGCACGAAGACAACCGGACGCAACTGAAGCGAACGGCAAACGGAGGAAACACCGTCGGAGTCGCGACAAGCTCTTTACCCTCAAATCGGTCTCTATTGAAAAGCGTGAGACGGCGCTGCGCAACCGCCAGTCGGACCTGCTCAATGAAAAAAGCGCACAGGCTGAAGAGGAGAAGGATACCATTTTCCATCAGCTCAAGGAGATCGAGAGTCTCAGGAAAAAAATTGACGAACTGCTCTCCGAAGGCTACGACCCCAAGCTTGACGACGGTGTCGGCAAAAACATCGCCCCCTTGCAGAAGCGGGGTATCATCGCTTATGAGGTGCTGAATCCGGGACAGCTCAAAAAGTATCTGAATGCAGAGTGGTAAATCTGAAAGCAGGCAAAATGAGTTCCAAAAGATTGGTCAGGCAGTGCCTGTTACCTCTTTTGATGCCACTCTCAATGCTCCCAAAATGGTTCAGGAACTGGCCTTCCAACGATGCTTCATGGGCGATTTCTCATTTGAGTATCTCCTGATTTTGTTTAATTTGAAACAAAAATACATGATAGCCGTGTTAACATGATACAGTCCTTCAAGAGTCAGGCAACTGAGGATATTTTTAACGGAAATCCGACAAAAAAGGCATCGAAAATCTGCCCTTCAGTATTATGGAAACAGGCGTCCAGAAAACTTGATCAGCTTGATTCTGTTCTTACCCTTGACGAGTTACGCATTCCTCCGGGAAACCGTCTTGAATCCTTGTCCGG
>CAIWUU010000071.1 GCA_903915955.1 uncultured Chlorobiaceae bacterium
CTTTTATTGGTCGTAATGATGAATGAGGTCTGTTCATGCAGTTGGTTAACAAGCTGGAACAGACCGACGGCAACCTCCTTTTCAAGCGGGAACATCATGATGTCGTCGATAACCAGCAGGTGCGCACTCAACAACCGCTTGTACTCTCTTGCCGCCGCCGCTGTAATCTCTTTGAACCTGATGGTCTGGATGAGGTCATCCATGGTGCGAAAGAGCGCGTGATACCCGAGTTTAAGCGCTTCATGGCAGAGCCCGCCAGCAAGATAGCTTTTACCGGTGCCGCTCGGCCCGATCAGGATCAAGTTGTAGTTCTGATCAAGCCAGAGCACTTGCCGCAACTGCTGGAGCTGGACTTGGCTGATCCCGTTCTGAACTCCCGAGTCATAATGGTCAAGATCATGGAGCAACGGCAGGTTGGCTATTTTCCGGCGCCGTTCAAGATGAGCACGCCGTCGGCAGGAGAGCTCAGTTTCAAGTAGAGTCAGCGCAAAATCGCTATAGGATGGCTCGCTTTTACGCGCTTCTTCGAGCAGGACGTCAACGGTCACGGCAAGCCCGGTGAGGTTGAGTTCACGGGCATGTTCCTGTATGGTGGTAATGGTTCTTTCCATGGTTGTCAACTGAAAATGGTTTCATAAGTGTTTATGCAGCTACTGTCCGGCACGAACGAAAGAATCCTGTCCATGTCACTCCGGAGTGTTTTTGGGCGAAAGGTTTTGAACACCGCCTGATGACTCTGTTTTTCCTCTTGCTTCCGGTAATGGTGCAGGATGTCCTGGAACTCACCGCATGAAAAGAGATGATGATCGACACAGTGTGCGAGTGCATCATCAATCAGCCCCTGCTGGCATCCGCTGATGGTATTGCGTAGATGCAGGAACTGGTCCCGACTGTACCGGGGATAGCGATTATGGATGCTTTCAAGGAAGAGGCCCGCCTGCGGCTGATTGGTGAAATGCAGCATGAGCGAATCCTGCAACTCTCCAAGTTTGGCGGAGGTATCACGGCGGTGGTTGGTGTTGATCACCACGATGCCTTTTCCGCTCTCGATCGGGTGAGTGGCCAGCAACTTGCCATCTTGAGCGTTGAGAACAAGGGTGTTCTGCCTGACTTCCAGCACAACCAGTGTACCCGGCCCTTCATAGGTGCCGACCGGCAGGGTATAAAAATTCCCTCTATACGAGATCGTGTTGTCTTTGCGAACATGGTAGTCTTTACCGACAGTACCTGAAATCGGATAGGGTAATGGCTCAAAAGGACGAAGATGCCGCTTTTCCACCTGCCATTCAGCCTCAGGTACCAGACGCGTTGTTGCATGTTCCTTGGCATTAGCCGTTCGCTGGAGCCAAAGCAACACCTCTTGGTTTAAGGCGTCAAGATTGACAAAGCACCGCCCCGGTAGGAAGTTGTGCTTCACATACTTGACACCGGCCTCGATTTTTCCTTTGCTTTCCGGATCGCTTTTTCGGCAGAGATGGATCTTAAGCGTGCGGTGCAAGAGGTATTTCTTGAACGCCTCAGTGTAAAGGATGGCTCCCCGGTTCTCATCGGTGACAATGGTTGAGTCCTGATCATAGACGAGCGTGTGCGGTATGCCCTCAAAAAAAGCAAAAGCCTGTTCATGGGCATCAAGCACAAAGCGGGTTGTAATCGGCTGCTGGCTGAAGCTGACAAACTTCTGGCGGCTTCGGGAGAGCAGCATGATCATGAAGTGCACCTTCACCTTGTACTCATCAGCATTGACCATCCAGTACTCACCAAAATCAACCTGCGCCTGCTCTCCGTAAGGAAGTTGCTCGACCGGCTGATAGTATCGAGGAGTACCTTTTGGTTTCGGTATGTCATGGGACTTTCGGATCCACTGGACAAAGGAGTATATCGTTCGAGTTGTTACCTCCTGCAAATCCGGGTGATGCTCTTTCAGCCAATCTTCGACTTGAGCGGCACTGCAGTCA
>CAIWUU010000072.1 GCA_903915955.1 uncultured Chlorobiaceae bacterium
ACTTCCATCCTGATTCGTACGGGTACCGTCCCGGAAAATCAGCACATCAAGCGATAGGGCAAGCGCGCAAACGCTGCTGGCGTAGCAACTGGGTCGTTGAACTCGACATCAAGGGTTTCTTTGGTGCGCCGGGAGACCGGCAGGAGGTCAAGAGGTGAAAGTCCCTTACAGTGAAAGAGTAGCGATCTACACTGGCCCCGAGTCATGCGCGGGTGGTCGTGAGGCCATACGTGAAGCGTTGACAGGGGTGCGTATAGGCCAGCCATTGAGCGGCGAAAATTCAATCTGGGGAGCCGATGCTCTCGAAGTTGCAGAAGGCAATATGAACAGGCGCGATAATGCGAGTGCTTGTTTGTCCCCACGTCGTCTGAGACCCTGGCATGTACGTACATCTTCTGCACGGGAACCGGGAGATCTCCAACACCACCCGTCGTCGTTGGCGGGTCGCATCGGGAAGGCCATTGGCCGAAGCCGGTGATGTACGGTAAGGAGAAGTCAGACCTGCTGATAGTACCTGAGAAGCAGACGAACAAAGCGGGAAGTCCTGCGGCGGAGTCTGTGGAGGGAAGCGGTGGGAACAAGAGGAATGCGGAAGAGCAAAACACGGCCCGGACGCAGAGTCGGGAAGCCGTGTCCCAAGCGCAGGCCCGCATACGCGAAGCAGTAACCAGAAATCGAGGGGAGAAGCTAACAGCGCTTTTGCATCATGTCACGATAGACAGCCTGCGCTGGTCGTTTTTCCAACTAAGGAAGAACGCCGCAACAGGTATAGATGGAGTGA
Organism: uncultured Chlorobiaceae bacterium; assembly: GCA_903915955.1. GTDB lineage: Bacteria > Bacteroidota > Chlorobiia > Chlorobiales > Chlorobiaceae > Chlorobium. Next base: position 782 of record CAIWUU010000072.1, read on the forward strand.
CATGGAAGGATTATGAGGTAGGACTGGAGGACAAACTTGCAGACCTGAACCGACGAGTCCATACTGGAGCGTACCGGGCACAGCCATCACGCCGGAAGTACATACCAAAGGCGGATGGTAAACAACGACCGCTCAGCATAGCTGCGCTGGAAGACAAGATTGTTCAGCGAGCAGTGGTGGCGATCCTCACGCCGATCTATGAAGCGGAGTTTTTGGGGTTTAGCTATGGATTCCGACCGGGGCGCAGCCAGCACAATGCACTGGACGCACTGGCCTATGGAATCAAGGTGAAGAAAATCTGCTGGATTTTAGATGCCGATATTTCCCGGTTTTTTGACACAATCAGTCATGAATGGCTGATTCGATTTATCGAACATCGGATTGGTGACAAACGTATCGTCCGAATTGATTATCAAGTGGCTCAAGGTTGGGGTGCTGGAAGATGGTCTGAGGATTGAAGCAGAAGAAGAAGGAACACCGCAGGGGTCGGTGATTTCACCGCTCCTTGCGAACATTTATCTTCACTATGCCTATGACCTGTGGGCCAAGCAGTGGCGAGAGAAGTATAGCCAAGGTGACATGATCGTTGTGCGTTTTGCCGACGATACTGTCGCAGGATTCCAGCACAGAGAAGATGGCGAACGATTCCTGGCAGATTTGAAGGTACGGCTGGAAAAGTTTGCGCTAAAGCTGCATCCAGAGAAAACCCGTCTGATTGAGTTCGGCAAATTTGCTGCTGAACGACGCAGGAAACGGGGAGAAGGAAAGCCGGAGGCCTTTGATTTTCTTGGGTTTACCCACATCTGTGGAGAGAAAGTTGGAGGAAAAGGCTTTCAACTCTGGCGTAAGACAAAGCGCGAGAAATTGAAAGCAAAGATAAGGGAGGTCAAGGAAGAGTTGAGGCGGCACATGCATGCTTCAATAGAGGAACAGGGGGAGTGGTTAAACAGTGTACTGAGAGGCCATATTGCCTATTTCGCAGTACCAACCAATAGTGCGGCCCTATCGGCATTTCGTCACCATATTATTGTACGCTGGATAAGATGCCTGAGGCGTCGAAGCCAGCGACATCGTATGACATGGAAGCGGATGCAGAAATATATCGACCGATATCTCCCGAGACCAAAGATTCTTCACCCATGGCCAGAACAACGGTTTCGCGTCAAATACTCAAGTTAGGAGCCGGATGCGGGAATTTCGCTTGTCCGGATCTGTCCGGGGGGCGAGGGGAAACCCTCGTTCCTACCGGGATATGCAATTGATCATGAACTCCTGATGCGGGCAGTGCGTCGGCATACCCAAGAACCTTGGGTATTGCTTTATATCGAGCGGTGGCTGAAAGCATCCGTGCAAATGCCGGACGGAACCTTGCAGAAAAGGGATAGAGGGACGCCCCAAGGGGGAGTCATCAGCCCACTACTGGCAAATGTGTTTCTGCATTACACGTTTGATGTGTGGATGCAGAATAATTATCCGCAGATTTCATTTGAGAGATACGCGGATGATGGTGTTTGCCACTGTCAGACGCAAGAACAGGCTGAGGAGCTACTGGCAGCACTGAAGGCACGGTTTAATGACTGTAAATTAGAGCTTCACCCAGAGAAAACC
>CAIWUU010000073.1 GCA_903915955.1 uncultured Chlorobiaceae bacterium
CGTGTCGTTTTTGATGGCGATAAATGGGCGACACAGCCTCTTGAAGCAAAAATTACAGCGATTAGGGGATTTGTGTATAGAGGCCAGATTTGCCCTGCCGTCGAGGTGTTTTTAAAACGAGGCTTTGTTCAGAAAGCCCCAGGTAGTGTCCGGTTAAACCATAGCATCCATCAAATAATCCCATTTCTAAATCAACAATGAATTCATAATCCAAGGCCACGCGACGATGGAATAGACAGGGGCGTTAAAGAGGATTTGTGAATTTGAACCGACGATTTAGGATGTGTGAACGGCACTTTTCTATGAGCTTATAAAAAGACCTTCGTAGATTTGATAGGGCCAGATTTCACGTCATCAGACTTTTCTCATTTTTTTACCGGACGCTACTGAAAGAACAATCGTGTTTGTTCTTTGGAAAAAAGAACGGTTATCTCAATGCATTCATGCAGATGTTCGTGTGCCAATTGGTACAAATGGCACCACGATGCAGAGAGATGCCATAGCCTCTCCCTACGAATCGGCGACAGCACTCTCGACAGCACACAGCAGCCCCAATACATCAGCATTCAGAATAATATCATCCACAGCGGTCGTCATTGAGACTGGCTGCCCGTCAATCATGGTGAGCAGCACCGGCGGGTGCGCTTTCTGATGATCGGCCATAACAGCTTCCCATCGCTTCTGAACACTCTCCTCAAGCGTACCCCATGCGAGTCGCCCCCTGCACTTGGGGAACTTGGAGCAGCCGAGCCACAAACCTCGTTTACCACTGCGGAGATAGAGCGGTGAGCCGCACTTCGTGCAGAGAATATCAGTCACCACCGGAGGAGTTTTCATCGGCTCAATATGGCGCTGCTTGCTGAGATTGAGCAGTGTATTGCACTTTGGATAGGCGGAACAGGCAAGAAAAGGACCGAGTCGCCCCTTGCGCAAGAGCATGTGACCCTCTTTGCAGGAGGGACAGAGAATCGCCGTATCAACCGGCTTCTCCTTGTTGCTGCTGATCGCCTTGATATTTTTACACTTCGGATAGCAGGAACAGCCAAAGAACTTTCCACTACCTGTCCATTTCACCGTCATGTAACCAACACCACATTTTTCGCACAGTTGCGCGTCGCTGTTCTGTGGAATCAGAGGATCGCTTTTGCGCAGGCTGAGCGTTGCCTCAAGCGGTTTGTAAAAGCTGTCGAGCACCTTTTCGTACTCGTCATCGCCACTTGCCACCTTGTCGAGCTCATCCTCCATGAAGGCAGTGAAGCCAACATCAAAAAGGTCAGGGAAATTAGCAACCAGAATCAGCGAGACATCTTTGCCAAGCTCTGTTGGTGCAATCTTTTTCTTTTCAAGTTCCACATAGCCACGATCCTGCAGTGTCGAAAAAATAGAGGCGTAGGTGGATGGGCGTCCAATGCCAAAATGGTCGAGATCCTTGACAAGGGTTGCCTCACTGTAGCGAGCCGGAGGACGGGTAAAACTCTGTTTCTGATCGAGATCCGACAACGCAAGCGCATCATGTGCCATCAACCGCTCGGGCAGTTTGACATTCTGCTCCTTCTCAACATCCTCCTTTGTCGAGGTCTGCGCCTCGTAATCAAGCTCACGCTGATCGTCGTACACACGCATGAAGCCAGGGAAAAGCACCCGGCTGCCCGTTGCCCTGAAGAGAAACTTGCCTGCACTATCTTCAACATCAACGCGCGTCTGCTCAATTTTGGCTGGCGCCATCATGGCGGCAAGAAAACGCTTCCAGATCAATTCGTACAGTTTGAACTGATCGGGTGAGAGATACTGCTTCAGTTGCTCCGGCTTTTTCAAGAGAGAGGTTGGACGAATGGCCTCGTGAGCATCCTGGGCATTCTTGCCCTGTTTGGCCGCTCCGCCGAACCCGATATACTCCTTGCCGAACTGCTGATCAATATAACTTCGTGCCTCAGCAACAGCTTCAGGACCAATACGGGTTGAATCGGTTCTCATATAGGTAATCAAACCTGTCAAACCCTCAGCACCAATCTCAATTCCCTCATAGAGTTGCTGTGCGGCGCGCATGGTTCGCTGCGAACCAAAACCGAGCTGGTTTGAGGCTGCCTGCTGAAGCAGAGACGTTGTAAAAGGAAAAGGTGGCTTGCGCTGCTGAACACGGGGAGCAATCTCCTTGACGGAATAGTTGCCGTTTCGGGCAAGGGCAGCAATCGCCTCAGCCTGTTCCTGAGTGGTTATCTCCGGCTTCTCACCTTCAAAGCGGATAAGCCGTGCCCTGAAAGACTCCTTGCCATCGGTCAAAAAATCTCCGGCAATAGTCCAGTACTCCTGGATGAGAAAGCGGGCTATCTCGGCCTCACGTTCACAGATCAACCGAAGAGCGACGGACTGCACCCGACCTGCCGAGAGGCCGCGCAACACAACATTCCACAAAAAAGGGCTGATCTTGTAGCCAACAATTTTGTCAAGCCCCTGACGAGTCTGCTGAGAGCGAACAAGACGGGTATCGATCTGCCGAGGCGCCTGAATGGCCTCGATGATAGCTTTTTTGGTAATCTCATTAAAGAGGACTCTGGAGACTGGCGTCTTTGTCTCACCTATTTCATTGGAAATGTGCCACGCAATTGCTTCGCCCTCACGATCAGGGTCAGTCGCAATCAGAATATCGCTGGCTTCAGCGGCAAGCTTTTTTAACTGGCGAACAACTTTCTCTTTACCGGGAATAATTTCATATCGAGGCAGATAGTGGTTTTCAAAATCGAGACCAATCTCTTTTTTCGGAAGATCCTTGATATGGCCTACCGAGGCAAAAACCGTATACTTGTCACCAAGGTATTTATTGATCGTTTTTGCCTTTGAAGGTGATTCAACGACAATCAGGGTTCTGTTTCTGGCGGATAATGTTGACGGTTTTGAGGCCATGGATCAGTCCCTGAAGGAAGAGCGTTTACAAAAAAACTTTGAAAAAGATAGGTGTTGAGGAACAAAAAACAAATTTTACCGTGATTAAGAGTAATCATGAAACAAGAACGACCTTTCGAAAAGAGCTTTAAAAACCATTTTATTGGCGTGTTGAAGTGATATATTTTATTATTATCACTGCCGTACCAGATAACTTCAGGGAAAACAGCATTGCATTCGATTGAACACATGTCCAAATTTTTGCGCCATATCCGCTCCCCATTTAACTCTCTGACACTCTTGCTGTTGCTGGCGCTTTCATACAGCACTCTCTTTGCTGCTCCTGCCACATTACAGGAACAAACAGCCACTCCAATCGTCGTCAACAGGGGAAACAGTCATGGCTACACCATCAGGATACTTACCCTGAAAAGCGGGAACAATCTGATGGTGGATATCGAGTCAATGGCCAGAGCATTGCGCTTAAGTTTTCGCAAAAATCCTGATGGGCTGGTGCTCGAGGAGTCTCTCGGCAAGAGCGCCACACTCTGCACCATCAACACAGGAAATAATTTTGTTCGCGTCTCTTCAAGAGATCCTGAGATTCCTGAAAGGATTATCCAGTTGACCTCAGCTCCCAGAGGAAAACAATCACGGCTCTATCTTCCAGTCAATCAGGCATGCAGACTCTTCTCTCTCTGGCTTGACAGGCCTGTTGAGTATAACGCTGCAGCAGAGAGAATGAGCGCCGCACTCCAGACCGAGCGCGCAGGAGAATTGTCGGGCACCATCGCTCTTCCGGGCAATGAAGAGCGATGCACCACGCCAGAGAGCAGCTCACAGAACGAATCCGTGAAAACGGTAATCACAGGAATTAAGATAGAGCAACGCGCGAATGGCGCAATCATAAACTTTACAGCTTCAGGGCCGCTTGCAGAGGCCTCACTGCTTAAGCCCGACAGTGAAGGAGTGATCTATTTTTCCTTTGCCAATACATCCTGCGATGTCGAAGCATTGACCATGGTGAATAAAAGTGGCATAGTAAAGTCAATTACACCACAACGCTTCCCTGGTAATGGGTTGCAATTCACCATCGCACTTGACAACCGCTCCGCAATCATCAACTCTGCTGACTTCCAGTACAACAAAAAAAGTAATCGCTATGTGATCTATATCCGCAGTGATGCTGATGTAGAGGCGATTCACAGAAAAGAGAAGGAGCAGCAGATCGCACAGATACTCAACCACGATGTGGAAAAATGGAAACTCAACACCATTGTGCTTGATGCCGGCCATGGAGGCAAAGACCCTGGCGCTCTTGGAGGCAATGGTACCCGTGAAAAAGATGTAGCGCTGAACATCGTTCACGATCTTGGAACATTTATCGAACAGAAATGGCCAGATGTTCGGGTAGTCTACACAAGAAAAGATGACACCTTCATTCCGCTGCATGAACGGGGCAAAATAGCCAACCGCAGCGCCGGAAAGCTTTTTATCAGTGTGCATTGTAATGCCAGCCCAAACCACAGTGCACGCGGCTCAGAGGTCTATATTCTCGGTGCACATAAAAATAAGGACGCTCTTGATGTGGCTATGCTGGAAAACTCGGTTATACGGAACGAGGCCGACTATCAGATTGAGTACAAAGGATTTACCGATGAATATCTCATTATGAGCAGTATGGCGCAAAATGCGTTTGCCAAGCAATCGACAACCCTGGCGCAGAATATTATTAAACCCGTCGATCAGAAACAGGGCAGCAACAGTCGAGGAGTGCGCCAAGCTGGCTTTATGGTGCTCTGGACACCTTCAATGCCAAGCGCACTGGTTGAAGTGGGATATTTGTCGAACCCCACAGAAGAGCAGATTCTCCGTGACCGGCAGGAGCAGGCTAAAATTGCCTATGGAATCTTCAAGGGCGTACAGCTCTACCGAAAAAATTATGAAACCTCCACCATGGCATCGTTGAACAAATAAGAGATCAAGGCAACAACCGGACAGGAGTGGTTGTTTATTCTCTTGCAAAGTTGTAAACCGCCAGCTACATTCAGGTTTACAATTGGCCATTAGTCACTCCGGTTCCCTCTCTGGTTATGAACAACATTACCGCACAAATCCTCAGTCGCCTTGCCAGAGAGAAAAATTTTTTGTCGGGTGAGATGCTCTGCCGCGAATTCGGCATCACCAGAAGCGCCGTATGGAAGCATATCGACCTTCTCCGTGCCGAGGGGTATCAGATTGATGCCGTAACAGGAAAGGGATATTGCCTGTCGGGGATGACCGGACGAGCTGTTGCAGGCGAAGTTCTACCGTTTCTGACCTGCCACCTGTTCGGCAAAATGATCAATTATCATACCATTACCACATCAACCAACCTTTTGGCCAAAGCTCTTGCGGTCGAAGGGAAACCAGAGGGCTATGTCGTTGTTGCCGATTCTCAGAGCGGAGGAAAGGGGCGAATGGGACGAACCTGGCTCTCACCTCCTGCCGTCAACCTCTATTTTTCCCTGATTCTCAGACCAGCAGTGCCGTCAATCCGGGTTCCACAACTGACACTTCTTGTCGCCGTGGCCATTCATCAAGCCTTGATGGAAGTCGCTCCCGACCTTGCGGCAATGATCAAGTGGCCGAATGATATCATGGTCAATGAAAAAAAATTGTGCGGTGTCCTCTGTGAGATGCAGTCAGAACCTGAACTGACACACTTTGTTGTCGTCGGCATCGGGATTAACGTCAACCAGAGCGAGATGCCACCTGAGCTCACCAAAAGCGCAACATCACTGCTTATGGAGAGAGGAGAACTCTTTTCACGACCTGAACTTCTTGCCCTGGTGCTCAACCATTTCGAACCACTCTATGACGAGTGGCTGCAGCAGAATGATCTTGGTTTTATCCTGCATTATCTTGAACAATATTCACTGCTTCAGTCGAAGAGGGTCTCCATCGACCAGCGAAAACAACACCTGAGTGGAACTGTCACCGGAATTGCGAAAGGAGGAGAGCTGACGCTTCTGTGCGCGGATGGGCAAACTATACTTGTTTCATCCGGCGAGGCTCACCTGAGTAATAATGATGAATTATGAATGATGTGTTGGCCTTTGCGGACGGACGACGCTCCCGAACAGGTCAACATACGTTGTACGAGCTGACCATAACAAACTCTTTATAAAGTATTTATGCAATCAATAATGCTCCATCCCTCTATTGCCGCAGCCTACCGTGTCCTCGAAACCGGTGAGCCAATTACCCGTACGGAAGCTCTTCTGCTTGCCGATCTGCCTGGCGAACTTGCTCTTGATCTTGCATCGCTTGCCAACAAGGTTAAAAACCGCTACGCATCCGATACTGAAGCGCTTCACGCCTGCTCCATCATGAACGCAAAATCTGGAATTTGCGGCGAAAATTGCCGCTTTTGTGCCCAGTCGCGCCACAACCATGCCGATATAGAGGTCTATGACCTCGTCAACGAAGAGTCAGTGCTGATTGAGGCCCGCAACTGTGTGACGGAAGGAGTTCCCCATTTCGGCATCGTCACCAGCGGATACGGCTATAAAAAGATCAACGCCGAGTTTCAGCGGATACTCGACATGATTGACCGACTGCACGCTGAATTGCCTGAACTGCAGGTCTGTGCGTCGCTCGGTATGTTGGGCGAAGAGCCGGCAGCGGCGCTGGCGGAACACGGCATTGCCCACTACAACATCAACATACAGGTTGCGCCCGACCGCTACCATGCCCTCATTGCCGATACACACACCATCGAGGAGCGGATTGAGACCATTAAACTGCTCAGAAAAAACAAGATATCAGTCTGCTGCGGAGGCATTATGGGCGTTGGCGAAACCATGGCGGAGCGAATTGATATGATTTTTGCACTCCAGGAGCTCGATGTTACCGTCATACCCCTCAATGTACTGGTACCAATTGACGGCACCCCGCTTGCGGGAAAAGAGTCGCTCTCTGTCGCGGATATTGTGAAAACTTTTGCCCTCTGCCGTCTTGCACACCCCCGTAAAATCATCAAATTTGCAGCCGGTAGGGAGACAATCATGAAGGATTTTCAGGGGCTCCTGATGCTCTCCGGTGCCAACGGCTATCTGACCGGAGGCTATCTGACAACACGCGGACGCGATATTGCCGACGACCGCCGGTTCGCCAGTCAAATCGCCAGTTTTAACTGACGAAGCGGTGAACATGCAGTTTCATGAACGGATCAGGCGGGAGCTTGATGACCTCAGAACATTGAACCGATACAGGGTGCTGCCTGACATCAGCGCCCGCAATGGAAAAAACATTGTGTTCAACGGGCAAAACCTTCTGAACCTCTCATCGAACGACTATCTCGGCCTTGGAGACGACAAACCGATGCTCACCGGGTACATCCGGTCATTCAGCGAGAGAGACTATGCCATGACCAGCTCATCTTCCCGTCTGCTGACAGGCAACCATCCGCTCTATGACCGACTGGAACAGGCTCTGGCGACGCTCTATGGACGCGAAGCTGCCCTTGTTTTCAACAGCGGCTACCATGCCAACATCGGGATGCTTCCTGCGTTGAGCGGGTGCCATGACCTTGTGCTCAGTGACCGGCTGAACCATGCAAGTATTATTGATGGCATGAAGATTGCAGACGCGTCCTGGCAGCGCTACCGCCACCGCGACTACGACCATCTTGAAGAGCTGCTTGCCGGAGCCGCAGACCGTTACCGCCAGCTCTTTATTGTGACCGAGTCAATCTTCAGCATGGATGGTGACCTTGCCGACCTTGCCCGGCTCGTGGCCTTGAAAGAGAAGTATGACGCATTTCTGATTGTCGATGAGGCGCACGGCGTTGGAGTTTTCGGAAAGCACGGTCTCGGCCTGTGTGAGAGGGCTGGAGTTGTTCAAAAGATTGATATCATCACCGGCACCTTTGGCAAAGCGCTCGCCTCAACGGGGGCCTACGCGGTGATGAACTCTCTGGTCAGAGAATATCTGCTGAATACCATGCGCTCAGTCATCTTTACCACAGCCCTGCCGCCGGTTATTCTTGGATGGAGCCTGCTGACTCTTGAGCGACAGCGTGCTATGCAGCATGAACGAGAAGCTCTGCTGCTGCTTGCTGCCCGACTTCGTGATGAGCTGATTGAGCGTGGAGTTGATGTGCCGGGCGACAGTCATATTGTTCCTGTCGTCACCGGCAGCAACGATCTCGCTGTCGCCCTGGCAGCAAAACTGAGAGGGGAAGGATTTCTCTGTATGCCTGTGCGTCCGCCGACTGTTCCGGAAAAAAGCGCCCGTATCCGCATCTCACTCCGTTCAACCCTGCAGTGGGAAGATATTGCCAGAATACCTGAAATTATCAGAGGATAACGGAATCATGAAAACAGTATGGCTCAGAAAAGAGGGAGCTAAAGAGCTTCTGCTTCTCTTCAACGGTTGGGGTATGGATGGACGCATTGGCGATCATCTCCTTGAGAAATCACTTTCAGAAAAGTTCACCATGGATCTTCTCCTTTGCTACGATTATCGCAATCTGGAGCTTGATGCCATAGTTATGGAGGAGATGAGCCACTATAACCGCATTACACTTGTCGCCTGGTCATTTGGGGTATGGGTGGCGCAGCAGACGACGCTTCCCCCTATAGCAGAGGCAATTGCCATCAATGGCACCATCTCTCCGGTAGATGCGGAAAAAGGGATCCGGCCAGATGTTTTTATGGCCACCCTTTCGACCTGGTCTGAAGAGAATCGCAACCGCTTCAATCGCAGGATGTGCGGCAGCAGCGAAACGCTCGCCCTTTTTACCAGCATCTCGCCCAACCGTTCAGCAGTTGATCAGCAGGAGGAGCTGACCCGCTTACAGGAGCATCTTCAAGCTACCGGGACGACAGCCGCTGCGTGGAGCTATAATCACGCCATTATTGGTGGACGGGATCTTGTCTTTCCTGCACAGCAACAATCCGCTGCATGGCAAGGAGTACCCCAAACGCTCATTGCCGATATGCCACACTTCCCTTTTCTTCACTTCAAGAACCTTCAGGAGGTGCTTGCATGTCTCAGCAGATAGACAAGCAACTGGTACGTGAACGATTCTGCAGTGGAATCAAAAGCTACGGAAAACATGCTCTTGTACAGAAAGCCATGGCCAGAGAATTAACGGAAATGATCTGCCAGGCAAAGCCGTCACGCTCGTTCGACCGCGTTCTTGAAGTGGGCTCTGGATCAGGTGCTCTGATGGCGGAGTTGCTGAGTCGCTGCTCTGTTGAAACCTACTACGCCAATGACCTGGTAGAGGAGAGCGAACCATGGCTGCGCGAAGTTCTGGATCGCTTCCCCGTCAAGGAGTTTCACTTTCTCGGAGGCGATATTGAGCAGAGAGAGGAGTTACCGTCGAATATAGATCTTGTGGCATCAAATGCAACCCTGCAGTGGCTTGATGATCTCGACCACTTTTTCAGCACCATAGCCGCCCTTCTCAGGCCAGGAGGGGTGCTGGCGTTCAGCAGCTTCAGCACCTCAAACATGCAGGAGATCGCCGCCATTGAAGGGGTGGGACTCCGCTATTACTCCCTTGGCGGGCTTGAACAACTCGCCGGAAAATATTTTGATATGTCCGCCTGCCGGGAAGAGGAGCGACGACTTGAATTCAGCTCGCCCGAGGCGGTGCTCCACCATATACGCCAGACAGGAGTCAACGGACTGAGCCGAAAAGCCTGGACAAAAAGCCGATACAAGCGCTTTATCGAGCAGTACCGGCAGCGATTCTCCTGTGACAATGGAGTCTATCTCACCTATCATCCCGTCTACTGCTGCATGAAAAAGAGAGTGCCATGAAAGGATCCGTTATCGTCATCTCCGGCATTGATACCGGCATTGGAAAAACCTTTGTAACCGGCTTGCTGGGTCGGGCCCTTCTGCTGCAAGGCAGAAACGTTATCACTCAGAAAATCGTCCAGACTGGTTGTGAAGGAGTTTCGGAAGATATTCTGGAACACCGACAACTGATGGGCATTGCACTGCAGGATGTCGACCAGGAGGGGCTCACCTGCCCCTGTCTGTTTCGCTATCCAGCCTCGCCACACCTTGCTGCCCGCATGGAAGGGAGAGAAATTGATATTTTGCATCTCCGCAGGGCAACCCTTGGCTTGCAGAAACGCTACGAACTGGTTCTGCTGGAAGGAGTTGGCGGCTTACTGGTTCCTCTGTCTCTGGAGCTGCTTTTTGCAGACTATATCCGTGACTCGGGATACGGGCTTCTGCTGGTGACAAGCCCGCGCCTTGGCAGCATTAACCACACACTGCTCTCAATCGAGGCCTGTGTAAAGCGGGGCATCCCTATCCGGGGGATTATCTACAACTTGTTTCAAAACGTTGACAAGCTCATTGCGGATGAAACCCGTAACATCATTCAGCACTATCTGAAAAATGCCGGATTTTCCGCGCCACTCATCAATCTGCGTGACGGAGTGCTCGATAGCGACGCCCTTCAGCGTCTTTCATTATAATCGATACCCGATATGCCAACCATAGATCTCGATTTTGACCGCCACCACCTTTGGCACCCCTATACCTCGGTGACCAATCCACTGCCGGTCTATCCGGTCGTGCGAGCTTACGAGGTCTTTCTTGAGCTTGAGGATGGCCGAAAGCTGATTGACGGCATGTCTTCATGGTGGGCAGCCATCCATGGCTACAACCACCCTGTACTCAACGCGGCGGTGACCTCCCAGCTTCATCGTATGAGCCATGTCATGTTCGGCGGCCTTACCCATGAACCTGCCGTAACGCTTGCTCGTCAGTTGGTCACCATGACCCCGGAACCATTGCAAAAGGTGTTTTTCAGCGATTCCGGCTCGGTTTCGGTTGAGGTGGCGATCAAAATGGCCATTCAGTACTGGGCCGCACTGGGAAAAGTTGCAAAAAAACGCCTGCTCACCGTCCACTCAGGCTATCACGGCGACACCTTTGCCGCCATGTCTGTCTGCGATCCAGTCACCGGCATGCACTCGCTTTTCAAGGGAACAATACAAGAGCAGTACTTTGCTGAAGCGCCCGCCTGCCGATTTGCTGACCCGTGCGCCGACAAGGATATCGCTGATCTCAGCATGAAGCTTGAACGCCACCACAGAGAGATTGCCGCAGTGATTATTGAACCGGTAGTACAGGGTGCAGGAGGAATGCGCTTTTACTCTCCTCACTATCTCATTCGGCTCCGGGAGCTCTGCGACCACCACAAGGTGCTTCTGATTTTCGACGAAATCGCTACCGGCTTTGGGCGAACAGGAAAGATGTTTGCGCTCGAACATGCCTCTGTTGTCCCTGATATACTCTGTGTCGGCAAAGCGCTGACCGGCGGCTACATGACCCTTGCCGCAACCATGACCACAGAGAAGGTTGCCGAAACGATCTGTTCCGGAACGCCCGGCCTCTTCATGCACGGGCCAACCTTTATGGCAAATCCCCTCGCCTGTGCCGTAGCCTCCGCAAGCATTCGTCTCCTTGAGAGCTATGACTGGCAGGCTTCAGTACTCCGCCTTGAAGCCGGACTTCTCAAAGGTCTTGAGCCTTGCAGGGAATTCCGCCACGTGGTGGATGTGCGTGTGCTTGGTGCGATTGGGGTTGTTGAGCTTCAGAATCCAGTTGCTATGGCCACTATCCAGAGACAATTTGTTGAAAAGGGCATCTGGGTCCGCCCTTTTGGCCGTCTGGTCTATCTTATGCCCCCTTTTATTATGTGCGATAAAGAGCTCGGCATATTGACCGCTACGGTCTGTGACGTTGTTCAATCAATACGGTAACTTTTGAAGAAAAACGCCATGAGAGCAAAACCCTGGATTCGCCATTACGACAAGGGAGTTCCCCACACCCTTCACCCATACCCGGAAGAGACACTTGTTGATGTGCTGCGCCGAAGCGCCAGGGAACAACCCGACCATCCGGCAATGCACTTCAAGGGCAGCTCACTCTCTTATCTGAGGCTGGAGCAGCAGAGCGATGCGCTGGCCGTTGCACTCCTCTCGCTGGGAATCAGAGCTGGAGAACGGGTGGCCCTTATCATGCCAAACTCCCCACAGATGGTGATCAGTGAGTTCGGGATATGGAAAGCCGGAGCAATTGCCGTACCCATGAATCCCCTCTATACCATCAACGAGCTTGAGCACACCCTGAATGAGTGCGGCGCAGAGACAGCCATTGTACTGAGCACGTTTTATGAGAAGATCAAGGCCGCCCAGAGCGTTTCGCACCTGAAAAGAGTGATTGCAACCAATATCAAGGAGTACCTGTCACCCATCAAAAAACTTCTTTTCACACTGATAAAGGAGAAAAAAAATGGGCACAGAGTAAAACTGCAGGCTGGCGACTACCGGTTGAGTGCACTTCTTTCGGACCATGGCGGAAAAAAATGTTCACCTGCTCTTGTCAAGCACAACGATTCGGCTCTTTTTCTCTTTTCCGGCGGCACAACCGGCAACCCAAAATGCGTGGTTATTTCACATCAGGCAATGGTCATGACCGGTATGCAGATTGGAAGCTGGTTCAGCGTTATTCTTGAAAAGGGGAAAGATATCATTCTGCTGAACATGCCTCTCTTTCACGTCTATGCCCAGGTCGGCATTATGACGGCCGCGTTGATTGAGCGTTACCCGCTTGGACTGGTACCCAACCCGAGGGATATTGACGACCTGCTGCACACCATTAAAAAACTGAAACCATCCGTATTGCCCGGAGTTCCAACCCTCTTTACCGCACTGATCAACCATCCGGGGATCAAGCGTGACACCTCAATCCTGAAATCCCTCAAGCTCAGTGTCTCGGGAGCCGCACCGCTTATGCTTGAAACAAAAAAGCGTTTTGAAGAGCTGACGGGAGGGCGGATTATTGATGCCTACAGTTTGACAGAATCAGCACTTGCATCAGTCTTCACCCCAATCCTTGGCGCCTACAAGCATGGGTCGGTGGGCATTCCCATACCCGATGTTGAGGTGCGAATTGTTGACCCCGAAAAAGGGCTTGATGATCTTTGTGCAGATGAAGTGGGAGAAATTATCATGCGTGCCCCCCAGATCATGAAGGAGTACTGGCAGAACCCGACAGAAACCGCCCTTGTTCTCCGTGATGGCTGGCTCTTCACCGGTGATCTCGGCTATCTCGATCACGATGGCTATCTCTTCATTGTCGATCGAAAAAAAGATGTCATCAAACCCGGTGGCTTCCAGGTCTGGCCCCGCGACGTGGAAGAGTCCATCGCCACCCACCCAGCCGTTTTCGAAGTCGGTGTCGCGGGAGTACCCGACCCCTACCAGGGAGAAGCTGTGAAGGCATGGGTTGTCCTGCGCCCCCAGCACCAGCTAACGGTTGATGAACTCCGCGCACATTGCCGCAAGGATCTGGCTGCCTATAAAGTACCGAAACATGTCGAGTTTACTGCCGCACTGCCGAAATCAACGGTGGGCAAAGTGCTTCGCCGCAAGCTGGTGGAAGCGCATTGTGATGCTGAAACCGCGTAACATTACAACCTCTTGACGCAGAACTGAAATTCTGATCGGCGAATAGAAGCTCATGCCCACTCCAAAAAATATTCGGCGCTCTTCTCTTCTTTTAAAACAATACCGCGGGTGTCTCGTTTCGTTTTTCAACTCCTTTGGTGCGGAGCAACATCCAGATATAGATCAGGTCAAAGAGAGAGCAAAAACCGCCTGCCACCAAAATGAGCGCGTTTGGACCGCTCATATACTCACCACCAAGTATGCCATAGATTATTGTAGGCGCTAACGTACCAAGCCATTTACTAACAGCTATCGTCAGGCTTTGCCCTTCTCTGCATCCCCGGCTCACAAGCATTCCAACAAAGAGTACGGACATGAGAAGATTTTGTAAAAATGCCGAGTATTGGCGTCCGACATAAAGCCCGAATTCTATCAGGAAAACGTATTGCACAATGAATGCCGTAAGGAGAACGAGAATACTCCAGACAAGGAACCAACGCTCCTGCAGATTTTTGGGGAAATATTTTTTTCCAAAACGGAAATAGGTGTACAAAATTACGCAATCCAGTACGAACCAAATCGCAGAGATTCCGACCTGGAGAACAAAACCGGCCGACTGATATTCAAACACAGCCTGTTGCAGCTCCCAGGCAATATTTAACGCCAGAGCCCAAAAAGGGATAGCATAAGTGGCATCCTTAAACCCAAGTCGTATACTGTCGAGGTAGACAACCGTCCAGCAAAAGCCACTGAAAGCAACAAGAAACAATGAAAATTGTGCGATGGTCATAACACACTCTCCTTTCAGTAAATGAGATAGCGATGGATGAACAGAATTCCGGCAGACCAACAACCAAAAATGAAGCTCCCCACCGCAGGCAACGGGGTATCTATTTTTAGAAGAAGCTAAACAAAATTCACTGCAAGCGGTGGGGAATTCAACCCTGAGAGATTAAACAAAAAATTATCAATAATACCATTACTTTTTTAATATACACGGAACTTATCAGCCATGCTGATATCTATTGATGAAAAAGAGGCGTATTTTGTCCACTAACAAGGCACCAGATCATGGAAGAGAGAATAAAAGTCATCACCATGCAGAGTGAGATAGCGTTGAGAGCTGAACAGTTTTCTTATACTGCAATGTTTTACTGTGAAACGGGAGTCCCCGACGATTTTTCAACAACATGTCTGAACAAACAATGAGTATTTCTGATCAAAAAAGGGTGCGGAGTGCCAATCTCTCGCCTGATAAAGTGATGAACAAGCTGGTGTCGTTGGCGAAACGGCGCGGTTTTATTTTTCCATCTTCCGAAATATACGAAGGGCTTTCGTCTTGCTTCGACTATGGTCCGCTGGGCAGCGAGATGAAGCGGAATATCAAGGAGCTCTGGTGGAACTCCATGACTCGTCGCCATCAGAATATTGTTGGACTTGATGCCTCAATCATGATGAATCCCCGCGTATGGGAGGCTTCTGGCCATGTGGCAAGCTTCAATGACCCGATGATTGACGACAAAACAACCAAACGGCGCTATCGTGCTGACCACCTCATTGAGAACCATATAGAAAAACTGCGCCGCGATGGCAAGGAAGAGGAGCTTCTGCGGGTGCAGGCAATGTATGAAGCCGCATCAGGAACAGAGGATCTGAACCGTGCGCTCTATAACCTCATCATTGCTGAGGGGATCAAGGCCGCTGATACAGGCTCGGGAGACTGGACGGAGGTTCGCCAGTTCAATCTGATGTTCCAGTGCAATATGGGAGCAGTGGCCGACAAGGCAAGTGTTGTTTACCTCCGCCCCGAAACCGCGCAAGGTATTTTTGTGAACTTCCACAACGTTCGTGAGTCGTCGCGCATGAAGGTACCGTTCGGTATTGCCCAGATTGGCAAAGCCTTCCGCAACGAGATTGTAAAAGGTAACTTCGTCTTCCGCATGGTTGAGTTTGAGCAGATGGAGATGCAGTACTTTGTCAAGCCTGGCACGCAGGCCGAGGCATTCGAGGCCTGGCGCGAGGAGCGCTTTGCCTGGTACAGCAGCGCTCTTGGTATCAACAAGGAGAAGCTGCACTGGTACAAGCACGACAAGCTGGCCCACTACGCCGACCTTGCCTACGACATCAAGTTTGAGTTTCCCTTCGGCATTGAAGAAATTGAGGGCATTCACTCACGAACCGATTTTGATCTGAAACAGCATCAGGAGTACTCCGGCAAAAATATGGAGTACATCGACCAGCTCACCAACGAGCGTTATATCCCCTATGTGGTTGAGACCTCCGCCGGGTGCGACCGCCTCTTCCTTGCCCTGCTTGCGGATGCCTACACCGAAGATACGGTTGACGGCGACGAGCGCGTGGTACTGAAGCTTTCGCCAAAAGTTGCTCCGGTAAAAGCTGCGGTGCTGCCGCTGATGAAAAAAGGCGGCATGGGGGAACGAGCCGCAGCCTTATGTGATGAGCTGGCAACAGACTTTCTTGTGCAGTACGACGACGCGGGCTCTATTGGAAAACGCTACCGCCGGCAGGATGAGATCGGCACGCCATTCTGCATCACCGTTGACCATCAAACACTTGAAGAACAGACGGTCACCGTGCGATACCGCGACACAGCAACACAGGAACGAATTGATATATCAAGGGTTCGGGAATTTATTGCCACTAAAATTATCGTTCTGTAAGCCATGCGTTACGATGTCGCCGTCATAGGGGGAGGCCCTTCGGGAGCTGTTGCTGCTGCCATACTTGCAAAGGCCGGGCTCTCCACCGTGCTTATTGAACGCAACTTTGACAACGTCAAACCTTGCGGTGGAGCCATTCCCCTTGGTCTTATTGAGGAATTCAGGATTCCTGACGAACTGATTGAAAAAAAGCTCTCACGAATGAAAGCCCGATCACCGAAAGGGCGAGTCATCGACATGAAGATGCCCAACGGTTACGTCGGTATGGTTCGTCGTGAAAAATTTGACCGTTACCTGCGCATAGAAGCCGAGCGAGCTGGGGCTGTTGTTGTTGAGGGGCTGGTGAAATCCATCTCACATTCCGGTGATGGCTTTGTCATCAACACTCTCAATGACAAAGTGGCGCCACTTCGCGCCAGCAGAATTATCGGAGCTGACGGTGCCAACTCAAAAACCGCCGATGAGCTGCACTTTCCTCCCAATGAGCTGAAGGTGATTGCCATGCAGCAGCGTTTCAAATACACGCCATCCATCCGGAAATTCTCTGATATTGTTGAGATCTGGTTTGACGGTGAGGTCTCTCCCGACTTTTATGGCTGGATTTTTCCAAAGGCCGACCACCTGGCCATAGGCACCGGCACAGAGGATCACCGGCACAATATCAAGGCGCTGCAAAAACGCTTTGTTGAAAAAATAGGGATTACCGACAAACCCTATCTTGACGAAGCGGCAAAAATACCGATGAAGCCCCGTAAATCGTTCACCCAGGAGAAAGCGATTCTTGTCGGCGATGCAGCAGGTCTGGTCACTCCGGCCAATGGAGAGGGAATCTTCTTTGCCATGCGCTCCGGAAAGCTTGGCGCCCTGGCTATGATTGAGCATCTCAAACATGGTGCGCCACTGAAAAACTATGAAAAAGAGTTCCGGAAGCTCTATGCCCCAATCTTTTTCGGGCTTGAGGTATTGCAGGCTGCCTATTACCGTAATGACCGGCTCCGGGAAAGTTTTGTAGCAATTTGTGCCGACGATGACGTCCAGCGGATCACCTTCGACTCGTATCTCTACAAGAAAATGATACCAGCTTCCTGGCCCGTTCAGATGAAAATTTTTTCAAAAAATATTTACCACCTCATCAAGGGCTCCTGAATGCTGCTCTCTTTTCCCAACTGGATCATCCATATCTCATCAGCTCTTGAATGGGGTATCGCCGCTGCGCTCCTCTTCCACTATGGCAGAATAACGGGACGTCGCGACATCCGCCTCTTTGGTCTTGCCATGCTGCCACACTGGAGTGGCAGCTTTTTTGTGCTGGGCTACCACATCTCCGGAGATGCGATTCCGCTCCTTCTTGATATGTCGGAACTGATTAATCTCTTTGGCAGCACTGCGCTCCTGCTTGCAACACTGAACCTCCTGAAATCGACCAAAAAAACTCAAGCAGCCACAGGATATACTGCCGCAATAGGCGCTATCATGATTGCCGGAAAACCGCAGTCCTACCTTGGAGCGGATATTTTTGACACCATTCTGCAGATCTCAAGCGTGATCTATCTCACCTTTCTGGTGCTGCTGCTGGTGCTCCATCGCCGCGACAACACTATTTTTTCAGGGTTGACGGTGGCCGGATTCTGGTTTGTGCTGATCTTCATCTCAGTCACCATTTTCTGTATGTACCTTGCCACCGAGGTAAGGGGATATCCGACACTTTCACACGACAACCTGCTGCACGGACTTGCCGAAAGCCTTTTGAGCATCAGCAATCTTATGATTGTAATCGGCGCACATCGTAAAATAAGGGAGTATGAGCGGAAATCATTTAACGGGTACCGGCGGATGAAGCGCTGAGGAGTACTTCGCAGCATCAGAGAGCACCTCAATTGCTTTTTTTACCGCCAAGTCATTATCAAGCTCCGCTTTTCGTGCAAGATGATCATCATAATGGCGGAAAATCTCCACTTCAAGGTCCGCAGCAACGTCATTGGAGGCTCTCTCAATTTCCTGCGCCTTCATGCTATCAATTGCCTGCTGCAAAACGGTGAAACTTTTCAGGCGACTACTATCGTCACTTGCTGGCAATGATTTCGCCATACTCTCCTTCAATTCATTAAACCGACGCTCCGCATCAGAGGTATAAACAAATTTTTTATTGCGCAGAAAGTCATCAAACGATTCCATCAGCGCCTGACGATCCACAAGTGACGGAGGCTTGACGGGATACGCCGAGCAGTAGTCCGTGGAGAAAAAAAACGGGAGGCCTCTTTTGTGAAGCTCTGCAAGATAGGGAGAGGCTGCTGGCTCAGAGAGCGAAATATCGGGCAGAATACCGCCGCTTCCGTAGACTTTTCTCCCATTTTTAGTCTTGAAAACCTGTGACGCATCCTCCCCACGACCCCCTGGAAGCACTTTTCGCTTCCCATCCACCATCTTGACCTCTTTCTGGATCAGTCGACCTGAAGGCGTGTAGTATTTGGCGATGGTCAGCTTCAGAGAGCTGTCGTAAGAGATCTTTACCACAGATTGCACCAAACCTTTGCCAAAAGAGCGTTCACCAATAATAACCCCTCGATCCAGATCCTGGATTGCGCCAGAGACAATTTCCGCAGCAGAGGCGCTCTGACTGTTGATAAGCACGACAAGAGGAATAACCGCATCCTCCGGGGGAGCTTCTGTCAGATACGATTTCACCACCTCCAACGATCGGCCCCGAATCGAAACCACCGCACTGCCCTGGGTGATAAAAAGCGATGCAACATCCACAGCCGCATTGAGTAAACCACCAGGATTGTTGCGAAGATCAAGAATAACCCCTTTCAGCGATACATGACGCTCTTGAGCCTGTTTCGAAAGCCCCTGGAATGCCTCGCGAAGCTCAGCGGCTGAGCGGGCACCAAAACTCTTCATCTCTATATACCCGACACCATCAATAATTCCGGAATAGCTCACGGTATTAACCCGTACCTCTTCCCGAACCAGGGTAACTGTAAGTGGTTGTGCTCCCTGACGTTCAAGCTGAAAGGTAATCGAAGTAGCGACGGTGCCCTTAATCCGGGTTTTCACCTCTTCAGGTGACATATTCTTCACCTCTTTTTTGTTAATGGCAGCGATACTGTCGCCAACTCTGATACCCGCATTTGCCGCCGGGTGACCCGCGGCAACCGATGTCACAAAAAATGTTCCATCAAGAGAGGCTATCGTGATACCAACACCCACATAGTGACCGTTGGTCTGCTCATCAAGCTCACCCGAATCCTCTTCGTCAAGAAAGACCGTATAGGGGTCAAGAGTCCGCAGCATCCCGTCAATACCCGCATACATCAACTCACTGACGTTAAGGGTGTCAACATAATTTTTGGATACTTCGCGATAGACCTCACCAAGCAGGTCAATGCTTTTGATAATTTCGAAATACTCTTTATCTGGAGGAGGCTCCGCAGCCAGAGAGGATGATGGAACGGGAAAGAAACAAAGAAGGGCAACCATGAGGCCCTGAACACTATGCCGAAAAGAAAATCTCCTCTGGCACCACCCGTTACACTCCCTGTTCTGCTGCATAGCTCACCTGAGCGCCTCTTCGAGGGCCGTTGCGCTGTCCGTCCGTACGTCGCGATATTTTATAATCATAGGGGTATAGATGGAAAGTCCATGTTCAGCAGCAAAATCGCCTTTGACCCGTCGAGAACCGGCAACAACAACCGCTCCCGAAGGAATCACAAGAGGGAACTCAGCAGTTTTTCTGTAGATCGCATTTCGCACAAGATCGTAGACCGGCGTTGAACCATTCAGAATCACTCCGGTACCAATAACCGCCCGCTCCCGAACAATGGTACCCTCATAAATACCACAGTTACCACCCACCATCACCTCATCCTCAATAATAACCGGCATCGCCCCAATCGGCTCAAGCACACCGCCGACCTGAACCGCCGCCGACAAATGCACTTTTTTGCCAACCTGTGCGCAGCTCCCCACCAGAGCATGAGAGTCAATCATTGTCCCCTCATCTACATAGGCTCCGACATTAACATAAGCCGGGGGCATCATCACCACCGAAGGGGCAAGATAGGAACCATCCCGCACTGCTGAGCCACCAGGCACAATGCGGACATTGTTGTTGAGCGTCATCTTCTTGAGCGGGTAAGTATCCTTGTCCATAAAGGTAAAGCCATGGCCATGCCCATCAAGCGCAAGAGTGCTCTCCTGTAATCGACCAAGACGCATACCAAGAAGAATCCCCTGCTTCACCCAGGAGTTAACCACCCACTCATCACCCGATTTTTCCGCCGCCCTCACCAAACCATCGTTCAGCAACTGTTTGAACTGATCAAAAACCGCACGCGCCTCTGGAATCTCCCAGAGCTCCGTTGCGGAAAGTGTTGAAAAACCAAGAAGAGACTCTTTCAATACATCATATTGTCCCATAACGCTTATTCGACTGTTTGTCTGTTATATGTCGCCATATTCGGCGGTTATATCTTTATTATTTTTTCTGCTGTAAAACCTGAAATCGTCACTTCTCAGACTCTCATCCGGCTTCACCTGCACAAAAAGCATGTGCTGAAGAAACCACTTCAGCTCCGTTTTCAAGTCACTGTTCTGCAACGGCTCAATCACGGTCGGGCTGACATAGAGGTCAAGCTGCTGAAACTGCATGGAGTGCTGCAGCGCATACTTCCGCAACCACCGCTCAATCTGGTTGATGGTGGTAAAACGCGCCTGAACCACACCGCTCCCTCCACAGGCGGGGCACTGGTCGCCCATACGCTGCATCAGGCTCGGACGAATTCTTTCGCGGGTAATCTGCATGATGCCAAAATCCGACATCGGCAGAATGTTCGATTTTGCCCGATCATTGCGCAGCTCCGTCTTCATGGAATCATAGACCTTCTTGGCATTTTTCTGATCAAGCATATCGATAAAATCAACCACAATAATGCCACCGATATCGCGCAACCGCAACTGCCGCACCACCTCCCGTGCCGCCTCAAGGTTGGTCTTCAGAGAGTTCTCCTCCTGCTCCCGCTTTGCCGCATAGCGACCGCTGTTGACATCAACAACAACCATCGCTTCGGTATGTTCGATAATAATATAGCCACCCGATTTGAGCCACACTTTGCGTGAAAAGATCGACTCGACATCCTTGGCAATCCCGTACCCTTCAAACAGGGGAAGCTTGCCTTGATAGAAGGTGACATTTTTCACCATCTCAGGCGCTGCCCACTCGATATAGTTGAGCGTCTCCTTGTAGATAACAGGTGAGTTCGCCACAATCTCAGCAACTTCAGAGGTGAGCGAGTCGCGCAAAACACTTGATATGATGGTATCCTCCTTGAAAATCAACTGGGGAGGGGCCGCATCCTGCAACTTCTCCTCAATCTGCGTCCACTTGCCAAGCAGCTTCTCAAGATCCTGCTTCAACAGGGTCTCCTCCTGATCCTCAGCAACAGTACGGATAATCGCGCCAAACCCTTCGGGAAGCATGGAACGCACAAGCTTTTTCAGCCGAGAACGCTCCTTGCGGGCAATCACCCGGCGGGAGACAGCAACCTGTCCACCACCGAAAGGCAGAAGCACCATGAAGCGTCCGGCAATCGTAATATCAGAGGTGAGACGCGAGCCTTTACTGCTGATCGGCTCCTTGATAACCTGCACCAGAATAGAGTCATTCGGCTTGAGCTTGCCCGCAATCATCTGTGTATAGGACTGCCTTTTCTCCGCCCGATCCTGATCATCTGCCGAAGGTGTCTTGCTGCCACTGCGAGCAGCCTGCTTTATATATGCACTCGCCGCAGGCTCGTCGCCAGCTCGGTCAGCCTGTGGCGCATCATCGCCATCAGCATCATCGGGGCCACCATTCTCATCATCATCCTCATCATCCTCAATCAGCGCACGATAATCCTCGTTGGTTGTGCCCACATCCGAAAAATGGAGAAAACCGTCAGACTTCTGCCCGATATCAACAAAAGCCGCCTTTAACCCCTCAACAACTTTGTGCACCCGGCCAAGATAAATATCACCAATACTTCTCCGGCTCTCGGGACGCTCAATAATCAACTCAACCAGACGACCCTCCTCGACAAGTGCAACCTGTATCTCGTCGCCGGTCTTGTTCATCAACAACTGCTTATTCGAACTTTTCTTCATTCGTTAACTCTTTTTATAATGCATCAATAATATCTTTTTTGTGAAGTCATGCAGTTACAACAGCAGGCCAGCGGAAACACTGCCCGCAAAGGGGCGAAAACCGATAAACAAGATAATAAATTATAGAAGGAAACTGTAATAACGGGGCGGACAGAAGAGTGGCTGGTAAAAGTATCGGAAACGGCCTTCCCCAAATTTCAGCTACTCCATTGCAGCAATGAGCGCCAATTTCTCTGTATCTGAAGCAACCCGATGCAACTTTTTTACCGATACACCTCTTTACGATGAGCAACTCGAATGACAAGAACACAAACCTCTGCATCCCTGATTTCACAAAGTACACGATAATCACCAACACGATAACGCCACAGAGCTGACCGATCGCCCTGCAGAGCCTTACCCAACTGCCGAGGATGTAACGAGACCCGATTCCGTAAATAGGCGATGATCCGTTTTGCCTCTTGCTTGTCAATGCGGGCCAATCCTCTCTCGGCTTCGCGAGTTACCTCAATCTTCCAGACCAAGGCGTCGCTCCACTTCATCCAGACTGGAAAGCTCCTCATCGCCACGTCTTACCCGCTCTAATGCCATTTCGGCAAAATAGATATCTTCAAGATCATCAAGATGATCAACAATGGCCTCACGAATATAAAATGTTTTTGTTCTCCCCGTTCGCTTGGCAAGGGTGTCAAGTCGCTGAGCGATAGTACTCGGAATACGAATACCTATAATTTGATCCGATTTCTCTTTTTCCATTGTAACTTTCGTTAAATCAGCCTGTTTCCCATGGTCTGAAGAACATGTTAAACAAGTTTCTTCTGAGATCAAAATAGAGTTTTGAGGGCGGGTGGTCACCCCAACCGAAATTTTCACTGAACCCAAGTCCAAAGGAGAGCATTTTGAAAAGCCAGCGGAACAATGCTCATCCTTGAAGAGTTTTCGATAAAATGTTGCTCAACGATATCAAATATGGTATATCATCAACACAACACACCATAGTGAAGTAATGCCGCCAGCAGTGGAGTTCATAAACTCACTCTCCCCGAAACTGCGGGCAAAAGCATTGAGAGCAATTGAACTTCTCAAGGAATTTGGCTTCAGGCTTAAACAACTGCGAAAGATTTTTATAGATATACCAATGAAGACAACTAATTTTGATGACCTGCTGGCAGAAAATCTCAAAGATCACGAGCTCAAAAAAGCTTATGACGCTCTCGAAGAGGAATTTGACGTGGCAAAAAGCATTATCCACCTCCGCCACAATGCAGGTATGACTCAACAAGAGCTTGCACGCCAGGCACATACCTCTCAAGCAGCGATTTCTCGTTTGGAATCAGGGACGTACCGGAACGTCAGTCTTGCATTTCTGCGCCGTGTTGGAGCTGTTTTGGGAGTAAAGCCACACGTTAGTTTTCAGTAGCTGATATGGAAAATCTGAAGCAGGAGACAAGCCGGGTAATTTCAGCTTTACCGGAGAGCGCCACGATTGTGGAGCTCATGTATGAGCTGTATGTCGTTGATAAAGTCAATAAAGGCAAAGAGGCGCTTGAACGTGGAGAGTCACAATCAACTGAAGAGTTGAAAAAAGAGATGCGGACAAAATCACGCAAACAAAATTGTGCCACTGCACACTGGATTATGAATTATCAGCCTGCCGGTCTCCGCTCAAAAGAGGATATTGACAGACAAATTACCAATGAGCGGAACTCATGGGATTCGTAATATTTTTTTCTTGACTCTCCATACTCCCTTTATGCCAGAAAAAGACACTCTGAGCCAGACCCCCGAGCAGAACGCTCGCGACATTATCAACCGGCAGCTTACGACGGCGGGATGGGCTATTCAGAAAAAAAGCACGATCAACTGGCATTTTTCAGCAGGCATAGCGGTGACGCACTACCCGATGAAGGATGGGACGGAGGCCGACTACGTGTTGTTTGTCGATCGCAAGCCTGTCGGAATCATTGAGGCAAAAAGAGAGGAGGAGGGGCATCACCTCTCCGCAGTGGAAGCTCAATCGTCGGGATATGCGGGCAGCAAGCTGAAGCATCTCAACAACAACCCCTTGCCGTTTGTCTACGAAAGCACCGGTGTCTTGACCCACTTTACCGACTACCGCGACCCCAAGCCACGCTCACGCTCTGTGTTTACCTTCCACCGACCGGAGACGCTCCGCGAGTGGCTCGGCAAGGAGCAGAGCCTGAGAGGACGAATGCAGCAGATGGCGGAGCTGGATCCGCAGGGTTTACGGGAGTGCCAGACCATCGCCATCAACAATCTGGAGCAGTCGTTCCGTGACGCACGCCCGAGGGCGCTCGTCCAGATGGCCACCGGTTCAGGCAAGACCTTCACAGCCATCACCTCCATCTACCGCCTGCTGAAACATGCCGATGCCAAACGGGTGCTCTTTCTGGTCGATACCCGCAACCTCGGCGAACAGGCCGAACAGGAGTTCCGGGCCTACACGCCCAATGACGACAACCGCACCTTCGGCTTTTTCAACGAAAACATCGTGAGCGAATACAGCCACAAACGGGCCGTGGCCGACGGCGTCAATGTTGGCTACAGCGTCTATCTCATTGAGACCGAGATAACAAACAACGGGGCAGAGCTCAAGGCGAAGGAGTTTGTTGACAAGCGCGAAAAGCTCTCACGCCGCAAACGGTGGGAGCAGCTCGAAGAGGATGTCACCTACACGCCCACCCAGCTCGACCGTGATGTGGTCAATCCAAGCCAGATCCGCAACATCATCCGCGCCTTTCGCGAGATACTGCCGCTGCTCTTCCCCGGACGAACCGATGTGCCCAAGACCCTTGTTTTCGCCAAAACCGACAGCCATGCCGAGGATATCATCAGGATTATCCGCGAAGAGTTCAACGAAGGGAACGACTTCTGTAAAAAGATCACCTGCAAGGCGGACGAAGATCCCAAATCATTGCTAGCCCGCTTCCGCAACGAATACAACCCGAGAATCGCCGTCACGGTTGACATGATCGCCACCGGCACCGACGTCAAGCCGCTCGAATGCGAGCTCTTCATGCGCGACGTCAAAAGCAACAACTATTTTGAGCAGATGAAGGGGCGAGGCACGCGCACCCTTTGTTTTGATGACCTGAAAAAGGTGACTCCATCAGTCACCTCCGCCAAAACGCACTTCGTCATTGTCGATGCCGTCGGCATCACCAGATCGCTGAAAACCGACAGCCGCCCCCTTGAGCGCAAGCCCACGGTCTCCCTGAAGGAGTTGCTTGAAGCCGTCACCTTCGGTGCCCAGGAGGAAGATCTCTTTATCTCCCTTGCCAGCCGCCTTGCCCGGCTCGACAGGCAGATCACCGAAGAGGAGCGGGCAACGTTTATTGCCAAAACCGGTGGCAAAAGCATTAATCAAGTTGTTCGTGAGCTGCTCGAATCGTGGAATCCCGACACCATAAACCAGAAAGCAGAGGAGATCCACGGCAGAACGATAGAGGAAGATGCCGATAACCCGTCAGTCGAAACAATGCAGTTGCGGGAAGAGGCGCAGCAGAGGCTCCTGCATGAGGCACGCTCCACCTTCAACGGGTCACTGAACGACTTTCATCGACAACGTTCGCCGCGTCCACGAGCAGATTATTGACACCATCAATCTCGACCAGGTCACCAAAAGCGAATGGGCAGATGAAAGCGCCGACAAGGCAACAGAGCTGATCGGAGAGTTTAAGGCATATCTTGAGAGGCACAAGGATGAAATCATTGCGCTCACCATTTTCTACAACCAGCCCTTTCAGCGCCGCACCGTCACCTACCGGATGATCCGCGAGCTGCTCGACCGCCTCAAAGCCGACAAACCGGCCCTTGCCCCGATGCGCATCTGGCACGCCTACGAGCAACTCGAAAAGGTGAACGGCACCAGCCCCAAAAACGAGCTCATCGCCCTCGTCTCACTCATCCGCCGCGTCACCGGCATCGACCCCGTACTGACCATGTACGACAAAACCGTTGATGCCAATTTCAAGGATTGGGTGTTCAGACAGCACTCCGGGGCCGGGGAAAAATTTACTGAAGAGCAGATGAGCTGGCTGCGCATGATCAAGGAGCACATTGCCTCCAGCATCCATATCGAGCCTGATGACCTCGACCTCACCCCCTTCGACGCGCATGGCGGGAGAGGCAAAATGTGGCAGCTATTCGGGGAGCGGATGGGGGCGATTATTGATGAATTAAATGAGGTGTTGACCGCTTGAGTGACAGAAAGATAGTACTACTGACCACCTTCATAGTCCTCTTAATTCCTGAAGCGTTGCAATATCTCGATCCGCTACCTGCCGTTCAAGGCAACTCACTCATTCTCACGCAACAAAGATCGGCAAAAAGATCGGCAATTTTTATGGATTATTTCTTATAAAGTCTTATTCTAAAAAAGAAAATGCCATCACATAACCGGCAATATAATGATCACTGAAACACCACCACGACTTGAGCCTTGCCTGCCGGAATCGTTAGAGCCAGAGATTGTTGATCTTATTGCCGCTCTCTCAACCGCTGCTGAACGGCTGGGAAACCGGCTGCACCCTAAAACAGCGGCAAGTCTCGCCGATCTTGTACGGGTCACGAACTGCTACTACTCCAACCTTATTGAGGGGCACAACACCATGCCTCGCGATATTGAGCGAGCACTGCAGAACCTGTTTGACAGCAACGGAGAGCGGAGAGATCTCCAGAGAGAGGCGGTGGCCCATATTCGTGTGCA
>CAIWUU010000074.1 GCA_903915955.1 uncultured Chlorobiaceae bacterium
CAAATCTGACCTGATTGGGTGGTACACTTTCGTCCGGAATACCTGGTACACTTTACTCCGGTACAGGTGGTACACTTTGCTCCGGAATCGCTGGTACACTTTGCTCCGGTAGAGGTGGTACACTATACTCCGGTGTGCTCAACTTTGAGCGCGCTATCCGTAATTTAAGCAGGCAAATCAGTACGGCTATAGATCGTTCACATATTTTCATAACCAGTCGAATGACAGCGTGGCGGCCTAAGACCGATCTTGATCTGTGTAAAGCGAAACTGCCTTATGCAATGGCTGCCATATCGAAACCTTCTCCGCAAACTGAGGATGAGGGCCCTGATGGAAGCCAGCATATAAAAACTGAACTTCACGATGGAGATAACCCAATTTTCAAAATCGTTTCGCTCAATGATCTTTCATCCGATCAGATTGCGTTGTTTGTCAAGGCTCGATGTATCGAGGAAAGCAATGCGTTTCTCGATGCAGTGGAGCGTGCAGATGCCAAGTGGTTCACATCACGCCCTCAGGATTTGGAGGAGCTGACCGAATTTTGGAAAGACAACGGTCGGATTGGGACGCGCCTTGAGATCATACAAAACAGCATCAATCGAAGATTGGCTGAGCGTGACCAAGGGCGAGCTGATGTTTATCAACTTTCAGCAAATCGAACTCGTCAAGGTGCAAGGCTTTTGGCAGCAGCAACTACGTTAACTTATGATCCGACAATCAGGGTTCCTGATGGATCGTATAATACAAAAGGGATTGCTGTGCAATCCATACTTTCCGATTGGGATAACAAGGAACAGTCGATTTTGCTGTCGCGCCCAATATTCGATGAGGCGATTTATGGTACAGTACGTTTCCATCATCGCTCGGTACGGGAGTACCTGACGGCAGAGTGGTTCGCCGAACTCCTCAAGCGGGAAACGTCGCGTCGAAATATTGAGTCGCTATTCTTCCGTAATCAGTATGGAATGGACATTGTTGTACCTACGTTACGTCCGATTTTGCCATGGCTGGCCATTATGGATGGGAAGATCCTGGAACGAGTCCGTAAAATCGCACCAGAAATTATTTTTGAAGGCGGTGACCCTGCTCGGTTGCCAGTAGAGATTCGTCGTCAAATACTGCGTGAAGTATGCGAGCAAATGGCTGACGGTGTTACTGGCCGCTCGGCACGAAGCTATGAAGCAGTTCAGCGCTTTGCCAACCCGGACCTGACTAACGAGATTCGTGAGTTGATTCGGCAATATGCAGACAACGATGGCCTGACGGAATACTTGCTTCGCATGGTGTGGCTGGGAGAGCTTGCCGATGCACTGCCTGAAGCCATGAAGGTTGCACTGATGCCAAAAGCTGAAAAGAACGCCCGTATATCTGCGTTCAACGCGGTCAATGCGGTCGGATCCCAGAATGATCAAGAACGTCTTCGCCAAAGCTTTCTGAGAGAAGCATCTGAACTTAATCGGGAGTTTTTAGCTGAACTTCTCAAGGATCTTCAGCCGACAGAACAGACATTGCGTTGGCTTTTAGCCTGCCTGGAAAAAAGTGAAACGAAAGAGCGTTTTGCATTTGACCATCTAACGGATGCCGTAACCGAATTTGCTGCTGCTGCTGACATTGAGCTGCTTCCACTGCTGGTTATTGGCTTTAATCGTCTGCTTGACAGCGCTCCTATAATTGCCCAGTATTGCGAAGTATCAGAAAAATTTCAGTGGTTGATAATGCCAGCATGCAAAGCGGTTGAACGACTGATTCTGATCCGTCATTCTGTATCGCTCGAACCAGATACACTTGCAATCTTGCGCAAATGCTCAGTTATGCGTGGTCACGGTAGTAATGACCTGCCTGAAGTTAAAACAGAGTTCTCAAAGCTCGTTCCCGAATGGCCGGAGCTGAACTGGGCGTTATTCTGGTTTGAAGTACAACGATCGAGAGTGGCTCTTGACAGGAAGCAAGGCGAGCGGCTTACTGACTTCTGGGCGGCCGGGGCTTGGAGGGCATTATGGAAGTTTGAGATTTCTGATTGTGATTATGTGACTGAGGAGATATCTCGACAAACATTTCTGGACAACAAATTGGTTGCATTGTCGTTAGCTTTTCATCTTTACAAACAGGCTAATCAACCTCAGAGCTTGCTTGTTTCACTCGAAAAGCTGGTTGAAGATAATAATGAGCTGAAAGAGCGGCTCGGAAATTATTTAAACCCACCTGCCCAAAGTCAGGAATTACTTAAAATGGAGCAGGAGCAAGCCGAGTGGGAAAAGCAAGATGAAATAAATCGAAAAAAACAAGAGCGCTATCACGGAGACCAGAAGAAATACTTTAACGACAATCTTGACAAGGTACGAGCAGAACTTTGCGACAAGCCTGGGACAATCACAGAGCCCTTGTGGTATCTCTTCAATCAAATTCGGGAGAAGAGTATCTCATCGGGACGGTGGACTGACTATAACTGGAAAATGCTGATCCCCGAGTACGGAGAGGAGGTTGCACATTTCTACAGAGATGGCACAGTCTCTTTTTGGCGACAATATGATCCAAAATTACGTTCGGAAGGTGCTCCTTTCAACGAAAGGCCTTGGGCAGTAGTCATTGGTCTTACAGGTCTTGAAATTGAGGCCATTGAGACCAATGAGTGGCCGAAGAATCTGAGTACTGCGGAAGTCGAACTTGCTTGCAAGTATGCCTCCTTTGAGCTGAATGGTTTCCCCACATGGTTTCCAGCGCTTTTCAAAATCCACCCCAGAATTGTGTGCGACTTTCTTTTACAAGAAATCCGCTACGAGTTGTCGATAGAGATGTCCGATGCCGACATAAACTATATCGTAGGGCTTTCTGAACAAAGCCTCTTTTTAAAAACACCTCGACGGCAGGGCAAATCTGGCCTCTATACACAAATCCCCTAATCGCTGTAATTTTTGCTTCAAGAGGCTGTGTCGCCCATTTATCGCCATCAAAAACGACACGATACCTATAAAACAGCGTAAAAA
>CAIWUU010000075.1 GCA_903915955.1 uncultured Chlorobiaceae bacterium
CGGGACATCTTTTTGATACTCCTTCCTGATTTTCTCGACGACACGCCATATCATCGTATCAACGGTATCTCCATGATTTGAGTGCTTTTTTCCTCCACGGAACACCGCATCAACCACATAACGACCCCAGTTCATCTGCAACGGAAGTTCCAGCCGACTTTTTCATTAACTCCTTATAAGCAGTACTTTTAAGGCGAAAATGCGCGAAAAATGTAGTCACTAAAATATTTGCATATCAAAAGTTTTTTTCTTATTATGAAATAATTAAGAAAACCTTGATATAGTCACAATGTATATCGACACCAGCAAGACCACCATAAACGGCAAGACCTACCATCGATACCTGTTTCGTGAATCCTATCGTGAAGATGGCAAGGTGAAGAATCGTACTCTTGGCAAGATCTCAAAATGTTCTGCTGCGGAAATAGCTGCCATTAAACTTGCCCTGAAATACAAAGACAACTTATCCGCCCTGTTGCATGTCGAGGATGTTGAACTCCATGAGGGTCTTCGTGTTGGGGTGGTGTATGCGGTAAAAACGCTTGCTGAGAGGCTCGGCATCAGTAAGGCACTTGGCAGTAGCCGCCAGGGAATGCTTGCGTTGTGGCAGATCATGGTGCGATTGATTGGGCAGGGTTCACGGTTGGGCGCTGTCAGGATGGCAGCAAGTTATGGCGCTTGTGATGTGCTTGAATTAGAAAGTTTTACTGAGGATGACCTGTACGCCAATCTTGGCTGGTTGACACAGAATCAGGAGCGTATTGAAAAGCAGTTATTCAAGCACAATTCGGCGAGTACCGGGCCGGAATTACTGCTGTATGATGTTACTTCATCATATCTTGAAGGGATGGAAAATGTTCTTGCCGCCTTTGGTTACAACAGGGATGGTAAAAAGGGAAAGAATCAGATCGTCATTGGCTTGATGTGTACAGCAGATGGCGATCCGGTTGCCGTCCGGGTATTTGCAGGCAATACCGGCGACAAGTCAACGGTTGCAGAGCAGATTCGCACCGTTGCCAACACGTTTGGAATTGAAGAGATAACGATGGTTGGCGACAAGGGAATGATAAAAACGCCGCAGGCCAAAGAGTTGACTGAGGCAGGATTTCATTACATCACCTCACTCTCGAAACCAGAAATCAGAACACTGCTGAAGGCAGAGGTACTGCAAATGGATTTTTTTGATACCGATCTATATGAGGTTGAAAATACAACAGATGGCGTTCGATCTGTACTGAGAAGGAATCCTGTTCGACAGGAAGAGATGGCAAAAAATCGCCAAGAACGGGTTAAAAAAATCCAGAGTTCAGTTGAAGAGAAAAACAGTTACCTGGTTGGTTCTGTCAAACGGAGCAAAGATGTTGTACAGCGGTCTCTTCAGAAAAAGATCAGCCAGTACAAATTGAACGATGTTTTGGAGCTGACCAATGAGGATCGGGTGTTCAAGGTAACGGTCAATGAAGAAATGCTGAAGGGAACAGCCCTTCTTGACGGATGTTATGTGATCAAAACTGATGTAAAAAAAGAGCTTCTTTCGACCAAGGAAGTTCACGACCGGTACAAAGATCTGGCAAAAGGAGAGCATGCTTTTCGGACGTTCAAACAAAGCCATCTTGAAATCAGACCAGTTCATGTCCGAACGGAAGCCAGCACTCGTGGTCATGTCTTTGCAGTCATGCTTGCCTATAAAATCGAGAGACTGTTATCAGAACTCTGGAAAAAATGTGAATGCACTGTGCCGGAAGGAATCGATGAACTTGGTGCCATACGCAGCACGATCATCACTCTCAAGGAGGCAAGCTGCCAGAAGATTCCTCAGTCAAAGGGATTGGCCGGGGAGTTACTTGCTGCTGCAGGAATTACACTTCCATCAATTATTGAAGCCAGAAATGTCGATGTAGTCACAAGAAAAAAACTCGCTATTAAGCGTAAATAATCTTATAATAACGCCTTATAGGGATTTTTCGTTCTGCTACTGCTGGAACTTCCGCTTTAAGATCAACCACATTGGCGGCCTCTGCGAAAGTTTCTTGGCATGGAAGCCATAAGTTCTCCCCGGATTTATTGCGAGGTAGTGGTTGAACGAAAAGTCGTTATGATAATATAAAATAATAGTTTATATTGTTTTCTGAAGATCGAAAAGATTTGATGTACCCTGAGCTAAAGCCTGTGATCCGTTGCTGTTCAGCAGGCCTAACGGCTATATTGCTCATGCCGAAGTGCAAATGGGGCAAATTCAACGTCGGGTGTTCAATGAAGAGGTTATACCACACGAAGAAAAGGTATTTTCCATTTTCCAGCCACACACGGAGTGGATCAGTAAAGGCAAGGCGGGAGTGCCGGTTGAGTTTGGATTAAGGGTCTGCATTATCGAAGATCAGTATCGCTTCATCCTGCATCATCAGATTATGGAAAAAATTACCGATAGCGACATAGCGGTATCCATCATCAAAGAGACCAACCAATGTTTTCCAAACTTGCGATCAATCAGTTACGACAAAGGTTTTCACAGCAAGGATAACCAGCACGATCTGAAAGTGCTTGTTGAAAAAGTTGTTATGCCGAAAAAAGGAAAGCTCTCAAAAATCGATAAAGCTCATGAATCCGAGCCGGAATTCAGGAGACTGCGACGGCAACATTCTGCAGTCGAATCAGCAATTAATGCACTTGAGGTTTACGGTCTGGATATATGCCTCGATCATGGCATCAAAGGATTCAAGCGTTATGTTGCCCTTGCGGTGCTGGCCCGCAACATTCATCGTTATGGAGCGCTCTTGTTCAAGCAGGATGCGAAGCGACATCGAGGGCCTTACAAAAAAGCGGCCTGAGCTCTCTCCAAAAAAAGAGTTTTTTACCAATTCGCAGGGAGAGATCCGTTCGTTATGAAGCTTCTTGGAGTAAAATTTAGTAGTTCGCTCATGGCTTGTCCCAATCCGCATAAAAACGCCGTTGGTTGATCATTAAAAACGATTTTTGATCCGACGGGAAGTTGTCAAATTTTCAAAAAAAAAGGGGCTTCCCTTCTGGCACCAACTAAAACAGATGGACGTACGGCTTTTCGTTCATACTCCCACCTGACCTGTCTTTAGCTTCGACGGCAGAACGGATGAAAACTTGTGCTGACAAACAGAACTTTTTTTAATCGCACATGCTTTGATCTGGTTGGCCGGTTTAGTAACTACCAACATCTATAACCACAAAATAAGCGGTGAAAGCATCATGACAACGAATCATAGCATTGATATCAATCGTCTTAACGCATTCGCCGAGAAAATGGTGCATGAGAAAAAGACTGCTGTCGGGTTCCCTTGCAACCAGAACATCAAACTGGCCGATTTCTATCACTGGTATGCCGTTTCAGGCCTTGCAGATGTGGCCATGAACAACGTGGGTGATCCGCGCAAGCCAAGCCTCTTTTCCCTGAACACCCACGAATTCGAAAACGAAGTCATTGATTTCTTCTCGCCGCTGTACGGATTTTTACCCGAAGAAGCCTGGGGTATCGTCACTAATGGCGGTACCGATGGTAATAATCACGGCATTTACTTCGGTGTCCACGTCCTGAGCGCTCGCAGCCAAATAAGGCCGATTCTGTATGTTTCGGAAGAGGCTCATTACTCTGTCATGAGGCTATGCGACCTTCAGGGGCTGGAGATGCGCCAGATACCGGCTAACATCAAGGGTGAAATGGAGGCGCAAGCGTTCGAGCAGGCACTCGACCCAAGCCGTCCGGCCTTGATTGTTATTGCTGTCGGCACCACATTCAAGGGAGGCATCGACAATCAGGATGCAATTGATGAGGTGCTGGCAAAAAAACGGCCTGTCGCCGTGTACCGCCATGTCGATGCCGCGCTCTTTGGCGGGTACCTGCCTTTTACAGAACATGCCGATCTGGTCAGTCACTCTGTGCGGAAATATGATTCCATAGCGGTGAGTGGACACAAATTCTTTGGTTTCGATGAGCCATTGGGCCTTTTTCTCACAACAAACGAAGTTCTCGCCACGCAAAACCCCTTTCGCGTCTCTTACCTGAACGCTTCGGTTCCCACCATCACCTGCTCGCGTTCAGCGCTGGCTCCACTTAAATTCTGGTGGCAAATCCACAAGACCGGAGTTGAAGGGTACCGGCGCCAGGCTGAGTTGATTTTGAAGAACGCGGAATACCTGAAACAGCGGCTCGGCGAGATCGACTATCCAGCCTGGAAGAACGATATTTCAAATACCGTCTATTTTCACCGCCCCGGTGACTGGGTCATGAAAAAGTGGAGTCTTGCGCCATCCGAGGATGAGCGCCTTGGCGGAAAGCTGGCGCACGATATTGTCATGCGCCATGAGGGAATCCACATGATCGATCATTTTGTTGATGATCTTTTACTCGATCGAAGAGGGGGGAGTGACTTGGGCTCACCTTCATCGACTTTTCGTGGATAGCGACATATTGACAGAAACGAGCAAATCCTTCAACGTGAAGGGTTTTGAAATGAATTTGAGCTTCTGATCATTCTCCGGGATAATGTCGTTCATCCAGTCTGTATATCCCGACATAAACAGCGTTTTCATGTTCGGATATGCAGCATGTAACTGCTTGCTCAGTTCAACGCCGTTCATTTTTGGCAAACCTGACACCAGTCAGCAAGAGATTGATCTGACAGGGCTTGTTAGCGGCGATCTCGAGGGCTTTTTCGGCGTCACCCACCGCAAAAACCTTAAAATCATTTTTTTCAAGGACATTTTTGACGAGTTTGAGTACATCGATCTCATCTTCAACGAGAAGTATCGTTTTTTTTCGGTTTTTTTGAATTAGGGTGGTCAGGTATAGGATGGATTGTTGCTCTTGTATGGGCGTTTACTAATGACCCGGCAAAAGCGTGATAACAGTACCATGCCAACCAGAGTCAAGAAAATTCCCGGCTTTCTGCATGTTGGGAATGCGGGGTAGTGTATGGTAATTTTGCACCCTACACCTTGGCGAGTCGCGCCAATATTGGGCTGTGTAGCAAATGAAGCAAATGCACCACTTCGAGAGAGAAGAAAAATTCACTCTTCAAAAGTCTACTCTCTCTCTTTTTCATTATCTTCTGGAACTTTTCAGAACATTTCTCAAATATACGGAAGGTTCAAAAAAGGGAAATATTGAGCAATTGGCGAAGTTTTGGTAAAGTTTTGGCTGATTTTGATGCTTTTTGTTTTTTGTATCGCGTTTGAAAATGATCATATATAGTGTTCTCTTGATAAAATTTGCATGAATATTCTTGTTACAGGCAGCAGGGGTCAGCTTGGCTCGGAGTTGCTTGAGCTGTCGGCCAGTTGCCGCAACCACCGTTTTTTTTTCTATGATCTTCCTGAACTTGATATTACACGCTCCGACCAGGTTGACTCGCTTTGTCGTGACCATGGGATAGAGGTTATCGTCAATTGTGCGGCATATACTGCTGTGGACAAGGCTGAAACAGATTCAGCACTGGCGTTCAAGGTGAACCGGGATGCTTCTGCAATCCTTGCGGCATGCGCCAAAGAGCGAAATGCCCTTCTTCTGCATATCTCTACTGACTATGTTTTTGATGGTACCTCCTCCACTCCTTACCGGGAGAGCGATCCTACTGCGCCGCTGGGGGTCTACGGCATTTCGAAGTGGGAGGGTGAGGAGTGTATTCGCCAGACAGCACCCTCATACATCATTATCAGGACGTCATGGCTTTACTCCCTCTATGGTGTTAATTTTGTCAAAACCATGCTGCGTATCGGTGCAGAACGCCCCGAGCTGCATGTGGTGGCTGACCAGATTGGAACGCCGACCTGGGCGGCTGATCTTGCTGCCGCGATTGTGTTGATTATTGACCGGCATGAGAGGGGCTTTTCCTATGGAGCGACCCTCCATTATTCCAATGAAGGGGTGGCTTCCTGGTACGATTTTGCCAGAGCAGTTATGGATCTGGCAGGCATCTCCTGCAAGGTTCTGCCGATTGAAAGTGCCAGCTATCCTCAAATTGCACCGAGGCCGCATTACAGTGTCATGAACAAGTCGGCAATAAAAAAAGAGTGGGGGATTGAGATCCCGTACTGGCGCGACTCACTTGCCGCCATGCTGCAGCGCCTGGCGGAGAGTGGGGTGTGAGCGATGTATAGAGAAGCTCCGAATGGGCAGGCAGTACAGGGTGCAAGTTCTCTGAAGTTCTTAACAAATCATTACATAATCAATGCATATTCTTATTACCGGGGGAGCTGGTTTTATCGGGTCACATGTCGTCCGACACTTTTTGACGAAATACCCCTCTTATACGGTTACCAATCTTGACAGTTTGACCTATGCCGGAAACCTGGCGAACCTCAGGGATGTTGAGCATCTGCCGAACTACCGGTTTGTCAAGGGGGATATTACTGACGGGGATTTTCTGATGCAATTGTTTGAGGAACAACGCTTTGACGGAGTGATTCACCTTGCTGCGGAGTCGCACGTTGATCGTTCGATTGCCAACCCGACGGCATTTGTTGTGACCAATGTGCTTGGTACGGTCAATCTGCTTAACGCCGCCAAAGCATGCTGGGGGTCGAATGTTGATGGTAAACGATTTTACCACATCTCAACTGACGAGGTCTATGGCTCTCTTGGCAAGGAGGGGATGTTTACCGAAGAGACACCTTACGATCCCCATAGCCCCTACTCGGCCTCAAAAGCCTCTTCCGACCATTTTGTCAGGGCCTGGCACGACACCTTCGGTTTGCCGGTGGTGATCAGCAACTGTTCCAACAATTATGGTTCATTCCAGTTTCCCGAAAAACTTATCCCTCTCTTTATCAATAATATTATCCAGAAAAAACCACTTCCGGTCTATGGAAAAGGGGAGAATATTCGTGACTGGCTCTGGGTTGTTGACCATGCAGAGGCGATTGACGTTATCTATCATCAGGGAAAAACTGGTGAGACCTACAATATTGGAGGCCATAATGAATGGAGCAATATCGATCTGATAAGGCAGCTCTGCCGTATCATGGATATCCGGCTTGGTCGAGCTTCAGGAGAATCAGAAAAACTGATTACCTTCGTTACCGATCGGGCGGGTCATGATCTGCGTTATGCTATTGATTCGTCGAAGTTGCAGCGCGAACTTGGATGGGTTCCATCGATAACCTTTGAGAAAGGGCTTGAACGGACAGTTGAGTGGTATCTTTCAAATGGTGAGTGGCTTACCAATGTCACTTCGGGCAGTTATCAGCACTATTACGACGAGATGTATGGCATCAGGTGACAACAATCATTGAAACAGATCTGTTATGAAAATTCTGATTATTGGTGGCGCGGGCTATATCGGCAGCCATGTTGCAAGAGCGTTTCTTGACCATGGCTATGAGGTGACGGTTTTTGACAATCTGCAGACTGGCTTCAGGGAGAATCTTTTTGAGGATGCCCGATTTGTCCATGGTGATATCATGCATCCGGAGCAGTTGCGGGCTGTTATGGCTGGAGGCTATGATGGGTGCGTCCACCTTGCTGCGCTGAAGGCTGCCGGGCAGTCCATGCTGCATCCTGATGCGTATGCCGAATCCAATATTTCAGGTGCGATCAACATCCTCAATCAGGCCTCTGCTGCCGGTATATCACCGATTATCTTCTCCTCCTCTGCGGCAGTTTACGGAAGTCCTCAATACCTGCCGATTGATGAGAGCCACCCAAAGGAACCTGAAAACTTTTACGGATTCACCAAACTGGAGGTTGAGCGTCTTCTCGACTGGTATGACCGACTTAAGGGGATGCGCTACGCAGCAATCCGCTACTTCAACGCTGCGGGCTATGATGTGCAAGGGCGTATCAAGGGGCTCGAGTTGAACCCGGAGAATCTTCTGCCGATTGTGATGGAGGTGGCTGTGGGTATTCGCGAGAAACTCTCTGTTTTTGGAGATGATTACCCGACACGGGATGGAAGTGGCATCCGCGATTATGTGCATGTAAGCGACCTTGCCGAAGCGCATGTCACCGCTTTTGAATATGTGGTGAAGCATGACAAAAGTCTGGTCATCAACCTCGGCAGCCAGACTGGCGTGAGTGTGCTTGAGATGGTTGAGCGTGCCAGGGCCATCACTGGTATGCCAATTCCCGCTGAAATCAGGGGCAGAAGGGCGGGCGACCCGGCTGAGCTTGTAGCATCCTCAAGCAAGGCGCTTGAGTTGCTTGGGTGGGTGCCGAAATACAGCGATGTTGATACTCTCGTTTCGACGACCTGGAAGATGTACGAAAAGCATGTTTCCCGTTAAAAAATAACTCTTTCGTTCATGATTATTCCTGTGATTCTCAGTGGTGGTTCGGGAACCAGGCTTTGGCCTCTTTCACGTGCCTTGTATCCCAAACAGTTGCTCTCGTTGACGGGCGCACATACGATGCTTCAGGACACGGTACTTCGCCTTGACTCAATTAAAGAGAGGGGGCCGGTCTACTGTATCTGCAATGAAAGTCACCGTTTTCTTGTGGCCGAGCAACTTCACGAAACGGGGGCTGAGCTTGGAGAGATTATTCTTGAGCCATCAGGCCGTAATACTGCGCCAGCGGCCGCTATTGCAGCAATGCTGATAACGAAAAAATATCCCGGCGCACTGATGCTGGTGTTGCCTGCCGACCATGTTATCCTTGATCCGGAAGCTTTTACTGCGGCTGTTGCTGTTGGTACATCAGCAGCCGAGAGGGGTGATCTTGTTACCTTTGGCATTACGCCGAATGCACCTGAAACCGGTTATGGCTATATAAGGGTATCGCGGAATAGTAAGAGTGACAAGGCGGCATGCCCGGTAATTGAGTTTGTTGAGAAGCCCGACAGAGAGACTGCGGAAGGCTATATCTCTTCCGGTGACTATTTCTGGAACAGCGGGATATTTCTATTCAAGGCTGAGAGCTATCTTCTCGAACTTGAAGCGTATGCTCCGGCTATGCTTGCTGCCTGCCGGGATGCTCTGGAGAAAGCGGTTGCAGATCTGGATTTTTTGCGTCTGGATGCTGCGGCTTTTTGTGCATCACCATCAAACTCTATTGACTATGCCGTGATGGAAAAAACGACTAAGGCGTCTCTTGTACCACTTGATGCTGGATGGAATGATGTTGGGGCATGGTCTGCGCTCTGGGATGTTCAGGAGTGTGATGATGCGGGTAATATCAAAAAAGGTGATGTGCTGGTGCATGAGGTGAAAAACTGCTACATCCACGCTACCAGCCGTCTTGTGACAGCCGTTGGTCTTGAAGGGCACATTATCGTTGAGACATCTGATGCGGTGCTTGTGGCTTCAAGAGAGTGTGTGCAGGATGTCAAGGTGCTTGTCGAAGAGCTGAAAAAAAGAGAACGGGATGAGGCGTTGACCCACCGACGGGTATGTCGGCCTTGGGGAACGTATGAAACTGTGGATGAGTCCGAACGATTCAAGGTCAAGCGTATTACGGTGAATCCCGGAGCGGCACTTTCAATGCAAAAACATCATCATCGTGCCGAACATTGGGTTGTGGTTAAAGGCACAGCAGTTGTTACCGTGGGAGAGCAGATTATCACGCTCTGTGAGGACCAGTCAACCTATATTCCCGTCGGTGTATTCCATCGTCTCGAAAATCATGCAGATACTTCTCTTGAACTGATTGAGGTGCAGTCAGGCAGCTATCTTGGAGAGGACGACATTGTTCGGGTCGATGACCGGTATGGGCGTCAGTAGAGTGAATAATCAAGAGGTATTGCTTGCCAGAGGCAAAGATGTACGGTGCATCTTCCGCTTTCCTTTGTTTTGATAGCATGAATAAATATATTACATTCTCAAAGTATTGTATTTTTATGCGACAACCCTAAAATAGCAGTGAAATATGGCTGAAGAAACGAAAGCATCCGGTCAAAATCCGCAAAAGCAAGGTGATTTTGTTAAAGGAGATTTTTCTACTATTCTTGTTGGTGTGGGCGCTCTTATTGATAGTGCTATTGAGCCTGTCAGCAAGATGCTTGTTATGACACTTGATTCTCTTGCTGTTGTTGCAAAACAGGTGCTTGATGGTGTGAACTCTACACTCGGCGGCAAGAAATAAGCGTCGAAAAGCATTGGCCATGGAGGCCTTGTTCATACATGTTTTCAGGCAAGCTTTTCGCTTTTTAAAAAGCTTGCCTGTCTTGTTTTAATTCTTTGTACTGTTATGTTTTATTATCGCAAGCATGAGCTTGTATTTGATCGAATGATTCAAAAACTATGGATTATAAATTTGTTGAGTATCCCTCAAATGTGCCTTATAGTGTTGTAGAATCAGAGGTACTTGCCTACTGGAATGAACACGGGATTTTTCACAAAAGCCTGGATGAGAAGCCTGCGGAGCGGTTTTTCTCTTTTTATGAAGGTCCTCCGACGGTCAACGGCAAACCTGGTGTCCACCATGTTTTCAGTCGTACGATAAAAGATATTGTCTGTCGCTACAAGACCATGCAGGGATACCGTGTTCCCCGAAAAGCTGGTTGGGATACCCATGGACTGCCGGTAGAGATTGCTGTGGAGAAAAAACTGGGCCTGAAAAACAAGTCACAGGTCGTCGAGTATGGTGATGGTGAGTTTAATGCCGAAGCACGGGCGCTCGTGTATCACCACATTGATGATAACCGGGAAGGGTGGGGAAGGTTGACTGAGCGGATGGGATACTGGGTTGATATGGATAAACCCTACATCACCTGCACGAATGACTATATCGAATCAGTGTGGTGGGCGCTGAAAACTATTTTTGACAAAGGATTTATCTATAAGGACTATAAAATTGTTCCGCAGGATCCGAAATCAGAGACGGTACTGAGTTCGCATGAGCTGGCACTGGGTTACAGGGAGGTAAAAGATCCAAGTATCTATGTCAAGTTCAAAATCAAGGATTCAGTTGAGTCGCTGCTCGTATGGACAACGACCCCCTGGACACTTATTTCCAATGTGGCGCTTTGTGTGGGATCGGATATTGACTACGTCAAGGTTGCTCATGTCGAGAGTGGAGAGGTGTTGATTCTTGCAAAGTTGCGCTTGCAGGTGCTGCTTGAGAAGAACGAAGAGGGTGAATCACTCTGGGAGGTTATTGTCGAGCTGAAAGGGAGGGATCTAGAAGGGTTGCACTATGAGCCGTTGTTCACCTACATCCAGCCTGAAAAAAAGTGCTGGTATGTCACGACAGGCACTTTTGTCTCTACTGAAGATGGTACCGGTATTGTTCATATAGCCCCGGCTTTCGGTGCTGATGACTACGAGATTGCAAAGAGATATGATTTACCCATGCTCCAGCCGGTGGCCCGTAATGGGTGTTTTACCCCGGAGGTGAGTGATTATGACGGCATGTTTTTCAAGGATACTGATCCGTTGATTATCCAGCAGCTCAAGACATCCGGGAAATTATACCGCAAAGAGATTATTACCCACACCTATCCCTATTCATGGCGATATGATGTGCCGGTGATCTATTATGCAAGGGAGTCCTGGTATATCAGGACAACCTCAATAGCTGCCCGAATGGTGGAGCTCAACAAGACCATCAACTGGTGTCCTCCCGAGATTGGTACTGGTCGTTTCGGCAACTGGCTGGAGGAGAACAAGGACTGGGCGCTTTCACGTGAGCGTTTCTGGGGCTCACCATTACCGCTTTGGGTGTCGGAGGATTTTGTTATTGGTGATGATGCTGCCTCTGGAAAAATGTTTGCTGTCGGTTCAGTTGCCGAATTGCGTGAGGGGTTCATTGATATTGATGGTGAGCGACTTCTTCTCGGAGATGCGCTTGACAGAGGATTGGCTGAGCTTGATCTGCACAAGCCCTTTGTTGACAGGATCTACTTTATAAAGGATGGCAGGCGCTTCAACCGTACACCCGAGCTGGTTGATGTCTGGTTCGACAGTGGCTCCATGCCATTTGCCCAGTTACACTATCCTTTTGAAAACTGTGACCTGTTCGATGCCACTTTCCCGGCAGATTTTATTGCCGAGGGGGTTGATCAGACCAGAGGCTGGTTCTATACGCTTCATGCCATTGCAACGCTTATTTTCGACAAACCGGCTTACAAGAATTTGATTGTCAATGGCCATATTCTTGATAAAAATGGGCATAAAATGTCGAAGTCGAAAGGTAACGTGGTTGATCCTTTTGAAACAATGGAGCAATATGGTGCCGATTCGCTTCGCTGGTACTTGATGGTAAGCAGTCCGCCCTGGAGGCCAAAATCGTTCAATACGGCCGAGATAGAGG
This sequence comes from uncultured Chlorobiaceae bacterium, assembly GCA_903915955.1. Taxonomy (GTDB): domain Bacteria; phylum Bacteroidota; class Chlorobiia; order Chlorobiales; family Chlorobiaceae; genus Chlorobium. The sequence goes on from CAIWUU010000075.1 coordinate 12,215, forward strand.
AGGAGCAGCGGAAGTTTTTCCGTGCCTTCATCAACAGTTATAACTTCTTTGTGCTTTATGCAAATGTTGATGGATTTACCTTTGCTGAGCCTGAAATTGCTGTTCAGGAGCGCTCCGAGCTCGACCGCTGGATTATCTCCTGCCTGAATACGCTGATTGAGAGTGTTCAGCTTCGTATGGAGCAGTACGACATTACCGGTGCCGTCAGGCTGATCAATGATTTTGCCATTGATGATCTTTCCAACTGGTATATCCGCCGCTCAAGAAAACGTTTCTGGAAAAGTGATATGGGCCCGGACAAAATTGCCGCTTATCAGACTCTCTATCGAGCACTTGAGATACTGGCAAAACTGCTGGCTCCCATTACCCCTTTTCTTGCGGAACGAATTTACCTGAATTTGAATGGCATCAGCAAACTTGAATCGTGCGAGTCTGTTCATCTTGCTGATTTTCCGAAGCTTGATGTGACGGCCATTGACCGGCCGCTTGAGCACCGCATGAAGAAGGCGCAGATTATCACGTCGCTTGTGCGCACAATGCGCGAAAAGGCATCAGTCAAGGTTAGGCAACCGCTCAAGCGTATTTTGCTTTCCGTCAGTGATGCAACCGCAAGGGAAGAGTATCGGCTGGTTGGCGATATCATTATGGAAGAGGTGAACGTTCAAAAGATAGAGTATATCGAAGAAGATGGCTCGGTGATCAGCAAAAAGGTTAAACCAAACTTTAAAACCCTTGGTCCCCGCTTTGGCAAGGATATGAAAGCTTTGGCAGAAGCCATCAGAATCATGAGTCACAAGCAGATTGCGTTACTTGAAAAAGAGGGTCTACTGCCTCTGGAGCTTGACGGGAAGGTTTTTGAGCTGCATCGTGCAGATGTGGAGATCATGCATGAAGATATCGAAGGGTGGCTTGTTGCCTCCGATGAAGCCCACGGCATCATGGTGGCGCTTGATACAGAGATGACCGAAGAGCTTGAGATGCTGGGGCTTTCGCGTGAACTGGTCAGCCGAATACAGGCGCTGCGAAAGGAGAGTGGTCTTGAGATTACTGACAGGATCTCACTCTCTCTTCAGTGCTCGGCAAAACTGCTTGATGCAGTGAGAGGAAATGAGGATTACATAACATCGGAAACTCTTGCAAATGCTCTTGTTTTTGAAATGGTTGACGCTCTTTCTCCGGTGAAGTGGAAGGAAGAGATTGTCAATGGTGAAATTTGCAGATTATCACTTGAAAAATGGGGCTTTTAATAGTATTTTAGCGAGCGCTCTTTTGTGCGGAATTCTGTTAGAACAAGAAAACAATGTCTGTTATGGTGAAAAAAAATGAGAGTGCTTTCAGTAAAGAGAATGAAATAATGGAAGAGCCTGTCCTGACAAAAACCTATTTAACCGACGAAGAGCTCGAACATTTCAGAGTCTTGTTGCTTAAAAGGCGCGAGGAGGTGCGACGTGATCTGGATATTCTGCGTTCTTCACTCTCGGACGAAAACGTGGAAGATTCCATCAATTCGAACTACTCCATGCACATGGCGGACCACGGGACGGATACCATGGATCGTGAACAACGCTTCATGTTCATTGCTCGTGATGAGAAGTATATCAACTATATTGATCAGGCGCTGGACCGGATCAGAAACAAGACTTATGGTATCTGTATCAAGTCGGGCAAGCCTATACCCAAAAAGAGACTGGAGGCGGTGCCCCACACCTCGGTAAGGATTGAGTTCAAGCAGGGGAAAAAGTAGAATAGTTTATTCATTTATCCGTTTTGGATAGAGTTGAAATAAGCGGGCCCATACATCAAATTATGAGCCCGCTTATTTTTTAATAATAGAGTTTATAAAGATTCTATAAATAGAAAGGGCTATCTCTTCAGATAACCCTTTTGTGTATTTCCGCTTTTTTGAGACTGCCTTTTCGCTTGTCAGTCATTTTCCTCTTTATCGGTTGTAGCATCGTTGATCTTAATGGGATAGTCTCCATTGAAACAGGCAGTACAATAGCTGCATGTTTCGCCCTCAAATGAAGGTACGCTGTTCATCAGTCCCGGCATAGAGAGGTATTTCAATGAATCCACCCCTATATATTCTCTGATTTTTTCGATCTCCTCTGTCTCATTGTCAAGACTGTCGAACATGTGGGTAAGCAACTGTCGTTTGGTAGGAAAATCCATACCGTAGAAACAGGGGTTCGTTATGGGGGGAGAGCTGATGTGCAGATGAATTGCCGTTGGATCAGCCTCACGGATCAACTTGATCAGCATTTTCGCGGTTGTTCCCCGAACAATAGAGTCGTCAACAAGAATGATAGGTCGCCCCTGAAGTACTCCACGCACAATATTATATTTGGAACGAACCTTGATGTCACGGCTGTGAATGCCTGGCTGTATGAAGGTTCTTCCAACATAGTGATTGCGGATAAGGCCATGCTCAAATCTTGCCGGTTTCTCATTTTTTAGGCTTTCCCTCACAAAACCGAGCGCAGCAGTGTTGGATGAGTCCGGCACACTGACAACGGTCAGCTCTTTCTCTCCGGGCTGATGCTCAATTTCGGATTCTCGTGCAAGATTTTTACCAAGATTTCGTCGTACTTTGTCAACCGAATGGCCAAAAATAAAACTGTCTGGACGGGAGAAATAGACATACTCAAAAATGCAGCGGGCCTTGCGAGCTGAAGAGGGGAGGTGGAGCGATGTCAGTTTTTCGTTTGTAACCGCAAGATGGTCAATCAAAAGAATTTCGCCGGGTTCGATATCGCGGATATACTCTGCCTGGATGATATCGAAAGCGCAGGTTTCGCTGGCAACAATATAGGCCAGCTCACCAGTGAGAGGATCGACCTTTTTTCCAAGGGCAAGCGGCCTGAATCCATAAGGATCCCTCGCAGCGATCAACTGGTTATTGGCCAGAAGTACTATTGAATATGCGCCTTGTACCTGCGACAATGCTTCGTAAAGCTGGTGTATTGGCTCTTTTTCACGGCTTCGTGCGGCAAGATGCGGGATGATTTCAGTATCCGAGGATGCCTGAAAGATAACCCCAAGCTCTGTCAGTTCGCGTCTTAAGGCACGGGAGTTGGTGAGGTTGCCGTTATGGGCTATTGCGAGACTTCCCGACCGGTAGGTCAGTGAAAATGGCTGGATATTGCTTACCGATGATGAAGAGCCTGTGGTTGAATATCGGTTGTGTCCAATTGCGGCATAGCCACCAAGGGTGTCAAAAATAGTCTCATCCCTGAACACCTCAGCGACAAGACCCATCCCTTTATGTTGTTTGAAGAGCGTTCTTTTCTTGACCTTGTTGTATTCTGCCACAACAATACCTGCAGCCTCCTGTCCCCTGTGCTGCAGTGAATACAATCCATAGAAGGTATCTTCTGCGGGAGTTTTTGAATTAAAAACGCCGAAAACTCCACACATAAGCAGGGTATGTTAAAGTTGAGTAAACAGCCCAATGTAATCTTTCACGCCTCATGATGAGGATGAACATAACGATTCATAGCGTCAATTGAAAGAGTGCAGAATCTTTTTAGCCAGAGACGTGCCAGATACGTATTTTGTTTGCAGTTAAGCTGTCACTTTCTCTTGCTGTGAAATGCTGGAAAAGTCATATATTGGCCTGCTGAAAATCATTGTATTTCTTATGGCTGAATCGTTCTATTTCCTATGCTTTCACTTTCAATCGGCGAACTCGAAAAACGGGCAGGAAAGATAAAACTTGTTATCTCCGATAATGATGGCGTCTTTACCGATACGGGAGTTTACTATTCTGACAGGGGCGAGGAGATGAAGCGCTATTCCATCAGGGATGGTATGGGTGTTGAACGGCTGAGAAATATTGGCATTGATACCTGCATCATGACCGGGGAAGTGTCACCCAGTCTGAAGAAACGTGCTGAAAAGCTCGGCATGAAAAGGCTCTATCTTGGAATCAAGGATAAGCTCTCAATGGTTGAAACCGTACTGACTGAAACCGGACTTCGCCGATGTGAGCTGGCATATATTGGCGATGATGTCAATGATGTCGCCATTATGGAGGAGATATCCAGAGAGGGTTTAACCGGATGCCCTCGTGATGCAACCCTGTTCGTTGAGCCCTGCAGTCACTATCGAGCTCAAGCAGATGGTGGGTATGGTGCTTTCCGCGATTTTGCCGAATGGCTTATCACACTAAGAAATTCCTGAGTATATTTTTTATTAACATCGATTCCTGACATTCTCATAAAAAGTAATGGAGGGTTCGTTTTTCCAAAGTAACGTATGGCGGAAGTCACTATAGGTAGCAGAAAGGTTGGGGATGGTCATCCCGTTTTTGTCATTGCTGAAATTGGTATCAATCACAACGGTTCGATGGAGGTTGCCAAGAAGCTTATTGAGGGTGCAGCTCAGGCAGGTTGCGATGCCGTAAAGTTTCAGAAGCGTACACCAGAGCTCTGTGTGCCAAAGGATCAGCGCGATATTGAGCGTGATACCCCTTGGGGTCGTATGAAGTACATTGACTACCGATATAAGGTTGAGTTCGGGCTTGAAGAGTACCAGGAGATAGACCGCTTCAGCAAAGAGCATGGTATTTTATGGTTTGCCTCCTGTTGGGATGAGGAGTCGGTTGATTTTATGGAACAGTTTGAGCCACCCTGTTACAAGGCGGCCTCTGCTTCGTTGACCGATTTGTCACTGCTGAAGAAAACAGCTTCAACCAAGCGTCCGCTCATCATCTCAACCGGGATGTCTACAATGGGTGAGGTAGAAAAAACGGTCGAAGAGCTTGGAACTGGCAATCTTCTTATTGCTCACACCAACTCAACTTACCCCTCTCCGATTGACGAGTTGAACCTCCGTATGATTACATCACTCAAAACTCTCTATCCAACGGTTCCGATAGGCTATTCCGGCCATGAAGTGGGGCTTTCAACCACATGGGCCGCAGTGGCGCTTGGTGCCACCTTTGTTGAACGTCACGTTACCCTTGATCGGGCCATGTGGGGATCTGACCAGGCAGCGTCAGTAGAGCTTTCGGGTATGGCAAGGCTTGTGTCAAACATTCGTGACATTGAGAAAGCGCTTGGTGATGGTGTAAAACGCCTCTATGAAGGTGAAGCTGCAGCACGTAAAAAGTTGCGTCGCTCCTGATACGGCACTGTTTCGCTGTTGAACACTTTCTGTGTCACATTCTGATCAGGAGGTGTTTAATACAAAGTTCCCTAATAAAACAAAGTATTGTCCAGCTATGAGTAATAATAACAGTACAGCCCCTGTCCAGGAATTTGAATACAAAGCTGAAATGAAGCAGCTTCTGGATCTTATCGTTCACTCACTCTATACCCATCCTGAGATATACCTGAGGGAGCTGATTTCAAATGCCTCCGATGCGTTGAGCAAGGTGCGTTTCAATGCACTGACCGATCAGGATATTCTTGACAAGGAGTCCGAGCTTGCTGTCAGAATAACCATCGACTCCAAAGAGATGACCTTTTCCATCCAGGACAGCGGAGTCGGGATGACCGAAGAGGAGTTGATTGCAAATCTCGGTACCGTTGCAAAGTCGGGGACACTCAGCTTTATGCAGTCGTTGAAAGAGCAGCAGAAACAGCTTGATGGCAACCTTATCGGCCAATTTGGTGTTGGCTTTTACTCAGTATTCATGGTTACCGAAGAGGTTACCGTTGAGACAAGAAGCGCGCGACCAGATTCACAGGGGTACCGCTGGCGCTCTGGTGGCCAGGGAACCTATACGATTGAAAAGATTGACAAGGCTGATCGCGGCACAACAATCTCCTTCAAGCTCAAAGAGGAGCACAAAGAGTTTGCAGAAGAGTACCGTGTTGAGCAGATTATCAAAAAATACTCCAACTTTGTTGACTTTCCGATCTACCTTGGTGAGAAGCAGGTCAACAGCGTTACCGCGCTCTGGCAGCGTTCCAAGGGTGAGTTAAAGGATGAGGAGGTCAATGAGTTCTACAAGTTTATTGCCAACGATTATAACGATCCTCTCGACTATCTCCCCGTTTCGGTTGAGGGTATGGTCACCTTCAAAGCGCTCCTGTTTCTTCCTCAAGAGGCTCCGCCCGATATGCTCTACCGTCAGGGTGAGCTCGAAAATCATGGCCCGCAGCTCTATGTAAAAAAGGTGCTGATCCAGAATGAGTGCCGTGACCTGCTTCCCGAATATCTTCGCTTTATTGCCGGTGTTGTCGATACTGAAGATCTCTCGCTTAATGTGTCGAGAGAGGTTGTACAGTCGAGTCCGGTGATGGCCAAAATTCGTCAGATCCTGACCGGCAAGATTCTTGGCTGGTTTGAAACTCTTGCCAAAGAGCAGCCTGAGAAGTTCAAAACATTCTACAAGGCATTTGGCCCCATCATCAAGATTGGTCTCAATACGGACTTTACGAATCGCGACAAGCTGATTGAGCTGCTGCGTTTTGAGAGCACAAAAACCGCTGAAGGCGAGTATATTACGCTCAAGGAGTATTCTGATAGAATGGGAGCTGACCAAAAGGAGATCTATTATCATTCAGGAACAAGCAGAGGGCAGCTTCTTGCCCATCCCAATCTTGAGTATTTTCAGGATATGGGCATCGAGGTACTGCTGCTGAGCGATCCAGTTGATGTTTTTGTCATTCCGTCGATTCATGAGTACGATAAAAAACCACTGAAATCCATTGAAAAACCTGATATAGATTTTTCAAAGCAGAAGCCGGTAAAGGAGGGGGCTGAGCCACTTCCGGAGAATCTCCTCTCTCCGGTGCTTCAGCTTTTCCGTGAAACACTCGGAGAGGATATTGAGGATGTTATAGAATCGCATCGGCTTGTTAATTCCCCTGTAACACTGGTGAGCGGAAAGGATGGCCTCGACAGCCAGATGGAGAAGATTATGAAGATGATGCAGGCGAATATGCCTTCAGCCAAAAAGATTCTGGAGATCAATACATCGCATCCGATTATCCGCAACCTTTCAGGAATGGTTATTGCAGATGCAGGTAATCCGTTGATCAGGACGGTGATCAGGCAGCTTTATGAAGGCGCTCTTTTTCTTGAGGGTGGTCTTGATTCGACCACCGCATTTTTATCAAGAATGAACGAGTTGATTGAGGTTGCAACGCTCTCCAGATGAGAGGATTCAATAATTTAAACCAGTGAATTCGTGAATAAGGGAAGGGATTTCGATGCAAGGGAAATTTTGGTTTTTCAGAAAAATGAGATAACCGAGCATCATATTTACAAGCATCTTTCCGGCAAGGTAAACGGTATTAAAAGCCGTCGCATACTCTCCCAGATTGCTGACGATGAGATGCGCCACTACAATGTCTGGAAAAATTATACGCGAAAGGATGTTGGCCCTGATCGGCTCAAGGTGTGGCTTTATACCTTGGTGAGTATGTTGTTCGGGTTTGCCTTTGGCATCAAGTTGATGGAAAATGGTGAAAAAAAGGCTCTTGCGCTCTATAGCCGTTTTTCTGGCTCTCTCAAGGAGGTTAACGGTATTGTCCGGGACGAAGAGGAGCATGAACAGGCTCTGCTTGTATTGCTCGGCGAAGATAGTCTCAAACACACTGGCTCCATTGCTCTTGGTCTCAACGATGTGGTTGTCGAATTAACAGGTGTGCTTGCGGCCCTTACTTTTGTCTTGCATAACACAACAGTGGTGGCACTGATAGCCTCCATTACCGGCATTGCAGCCGCTCTCTCCATGGCTGCATCCGGTTACCTTTCCAGTAAATCAGAGCCCGGAGGGAAAAACCCTTTTCTTGTCTCATTTTATAGAGGAGGTGCCTACATTTTTACTGTAGTGGTGCTGATTACCCCCTATCTCTTTCTTGAAGACCGCTATATCTGCCTGGGGCTCTCATTTTTTATTGCCATCTGCATTACAGGGTTTGTCAACTACTATATCTCTGTCACGCGAAACGTGCCCTTCAAAAGCCGTTTCCTTGAAATGGTCGGGCTTTGTTTTACCGTTGCAGCGCTGAGTCTCCTGGCTGGTTATGCCATACATTACGTCTTTCCCGATATTCTGATGTAGTCATTATGATGCAGCGGCCGATTGCAGCAGCGAAGCAACTGCTGCTGCGTCGACCTTGTGTTCTGTGTTGATTGCAAGAGCGACAGAACTCTCTTCTGCTGTGAGTTTTTCCTGCTGTTCAAGCTGTTTTGCCAGCACATCGGTGTTTGCATCCGATGCGTCATTACCAATCAGAGAACGGTTTCGTACTCTTTCCATGAGCAGCTCGTCAGGAGCGAAAAAATGTAAAATTCTGAACGGTATTTTCAGCTCTTCGGCAAGCTCCAGAAACATCTTCCGATTGCTCATTTTGATAAATGTGGCATCTACAATAACTGATAGTTCAGCATGGATGCAGAGCGTCGCAAGATCAAGCAGCTTTCGGTAGGTTTGCAGGTTGAAATTCTCCGTGTAGAGTGCATTACTGTCTCTATTCCGTTCAAGTGATTTGAGGCCAGCCAGTCGTTTTCGCTCAATATCCGAGCGGATATGAATACATCGCATTGCTTGTGCAATTTTGCCGGAGACAACAGTTTTGCCACTTCCTGAAACCCCGAAGGTGATGATGAGCATGGGCTTTTTTGAGAGTGAGTAGTCCAGTGCACGATCAATGTAAGAGCGGTGTTCTTCAAGTATTGCTTTGGTTTTTGTGGAGTCAGCGGTTTGCTCATACCGTATTGCCGTAACTTTTGCTCGCACCATGGCGCGGTAGAGTGCATAAAAGGAGAGAAGAGGAAGTGCTGTGTAATCTGCGGTTTCCGTCAGGTAGTTGTTCAGGAGCCTCCATGCGAGTTCCGGTGCTCCACCATGTTCAAGATCCATGAAGAGAAAAGCCAGATCGCTGATAACGTCAATATTGCTCAAGCTTTCATTGAACTCAATGCAGTCAAAGATAAAGATTCTCTTTTTCCACAAAACCATATTGCCGGTGTGCATGTCTCCATGGCATTGTCGGATGAAGCCATTGTTTTTTCTCTGGAGCAGAAGATTGTAGAGCTGTTGATGCTTCTGAACGGTTACTGTTTTCAGTTGAGCGAGCTGGTCGATCTCAATTTTCCCTGAGATGATTGGCTCTATGGTCGTGAAATTATGCAGCATTGGCTTGAGAACATTATCGGGATGGCCAAAGCTGCTCTCGTCAGGCACAGGAGGCTGTGAGATATGGAACCGGGCGATCATGATGGCCAGATGATCAATATGTTTCTCTTTGAGCAGTTTTTGTGAAAGCATCCTGTCAAGCTCCATCGTTCGGTCAAATTGTACCATTTTGACCGCATAGTCGATAATCTCTCCCTCGGCATCAACAAGAATCGTCTCTCCACTTTGGACAACAGGTACAACAGAGAGATAGATTTCAGGGCAAAGTCTCTGGTTAAGGCGAAGCTCTTCGTAGCAGTAGTGACGGCGTTTTGCAATGGTTGAAAAATCAAGAAATCCGAGGTCCAGGGGCTTTTTGATTTTGTAGGCGAAGGGCTCGGTAAGGAAAATCCATGAAATATGAGTCTCCACAACATCAATGGTTCCAGTGGCATGAGGATATGCTTTCGGATGGCTCAATGCTTCAATCAGGTACTTCATAATGTTCCCAGTGAAAACGCAGAAAAAAACCCCTACCCCATAATATACAGGAGGAATGCGCAGCAGACAAGAATCGTGCAGTCGAAGGGATTACTTTTAAAAAAAAATGTAAATTAGCCTTTCATTGCAGAGATATGCCCCTTCATCACATTCATGTAGTCAACTAACAGTTATGATACATCTTACAAGGATACTTTGTCCGACTGATTACTCTCCGACATCGGATAACGCCGTGCGTTATGCCGTTGAATTTGCACGAAAAGTTGGCGCTCATGTCAGGTTTGTGCATATCCTCTCTTCTGCAGTTGTTCCCGAAAAAAGCGACGTTACTTCAGCCGATTCGGGAGTTCCCACAGTTCGCCCGGATGAGGATATTGATGTACTTCCTGACAATTTTTCGCAGGTACTTATGGCTGAGAAAAAGAAAGGGTTGAATGCAGATTTCCGCGTTCTCAAGGGTGAAGCTCCCAAAGTTATTGCTGAGCAGGCGCACTCCTGGGGTGCCGATTTGATTATTATGGGCTCTCACGGTCGAACTGGTCTGCAGAGACTTATGATGGGCAGTGTGGCTGAAGAGGTATTTCGTTGTTCTGACATTCCTGTATTGCTGGTCAAGGAGCAGGCAGCCGCCAAGATTATAGTGGAATGAGCGCCGTTATACGATAATTTTATATTAAATATACTTTACAATATTCTATGGAAAATTTCAAGGCTTCAATTATCGCGCTTATTACCGAAACATCGGCTAACCTGCCGAGTGATGTTCGTTGTGCCCTTGCAGCCGCTATCGACAGGGAAGATCCCCTCTCTCAGGCTGGGCTTGCCATGTCAACCATCTCTGTTAATATCGACATGGCCGTTGACAATGTTTCACCGGTTTGCCAGGATACTGGCATGCCAACCTTTTTTATTCACACCCCGCGTGGCGCCGATCAGCTTCTCATGAAACGGGAGATCGATGAGGCCGTTGTGGAGGCATCACTGAGTGGAAAACTTCGCCCCAATGCAGTTGATGCCATCAGTGGAAAGAACTCTGGAAACAATCTTGGCTGCCACTTTCCCGTTATCCATTTTGAGCCTTGGGAAAAAGATGAGATTGAGGTGATGCTTATTTTGAAAGGTGGAGGATGCGAAAACAAAAACATTCAGTACTCACTGCCTGATGAAATTCCTGGTCTTGGAAGTGCTTCGCGTGACCTTGATGGTGTACGCAAATGTCTGCTTCATGCAGTCTATCAGGCGCAGGGTCAGGGATGCAGTCCCGGTGTTATCGGTGTCGGTATAGGTGGTGATCGCACCAGCGGCTTTGAGCTTGCCAAAAAGCAACTTTTCCGTACCATTGACGACCGTAACCCCGACAACGAACTTGATGCTTTGGAACAGGAGATTCTTGAAAAAGCCAATACCATGAATATCGGTCCTATGGGATTCGGCGGAAAAACCACTCTTTTTGGCTGTAAAATCGGTAAATCACATCGTGTTCCGGCAAGCTTTTTTGTTTCCGTAGCTTACAACTGCTGGGCATACCGCAGGCTTGGTGTGCTGCTTGACCCGGACAGCGGTTCGATTGAGCGCTGGTACTACAGGGATGCCGATGAGATCAAACGCATGGCCAAAGGTGAGGGGATGCCACTGACCGGAAAAGAGGTGGTTCTGCAGGCCCCGATCACCGAAGAGCAGATACGCAGCCTCAAGGTTGGCGATGTTGTGCTTGTCAATGGAACCATGCACACCGGCAGGGATGCTTTTCATCACTACATCATGCACCACGATCTACCCACCGGTCTTGATACAACAGGAGGAGTTCTCTTTCATTGCGGACCGGTTATCATGAAAAATGATGATGGCAGCTACCGGGTGACCGCTGCTGGCCCTACCACGTCGATTCGTGAAGAGCCATTTCAGGCTGATGTTATCAAAAAGCTGGGCTTGAGAGCGATTATCGGTAAAGGTGGCATGGGCCCGAAAACTCTCAAGGGTTTGCAGGAGCATGGAGCAGTCTATCTCAACGCCATTGGAGGCGCAGCACAGTATTACGCCCGCTGCATTGAAAAAGTGACCGGTGTCGATTTTCTTGAAGAGATGGGTGTGCCCGAAGCGATGTGGCATCTGGAGGTTAGCTCATTTCCGGCGATTGTCACCATGGATGCACACGGTAACAGCCTGCATAGTTTGGTAGAGGAGGAGTCGTTCCGTCAACTTGGCACCTTTGCCAGCGATACGCACTGACCCTTTTTCGAGCGGGTTGTCAAGCTCAAATATTAATGAAAAGAGAAAGTTTATGAAAAAGATAAGATTTATGGATGTCTCTTTCCGGGACGGATTTCAGTCGTGTTTCGGCGCGAGGGTCAAGACAGAGGATTTTCTGCCCGCCTTGCAGGCAGCCGTTCACGCTGGTACCGATAATTTTGAAATAGGTGGTGGCGCACGCTTTCAGAGTCTCTACTTCTATTGCGAAGAGGATGCTTTTACCATGATGGATACTGCCCGTAAAATTGTCGGTCCGGATATCAACCTCCAGACACTTTCAAGAGGTGCCAATGTTGTTGGTCTTGTGTCACAGTCCCGTGATATTATTGATCTTCATGCCCGTCTCTTTAAAAAGCATGGCATAACCACCATCAGGAACTTCGATGCACTAATGGATGTTCGCAACCTCGCCTATTCAGGGCAATGTATTCATGATGCAGGGCTCAAGCACCAGGTTGTTATCGCACTTATGGGTCTTCCCCCCGGATTAACCGAGACGTACTGCCATACTCCGCAGTTTTACCTCGACAAACTGAAAGAGATTCTTGATGCAGAAATTCCTTTCGACAGTGTCGCATTCAAGGACGCTTCAGGAACAACAACCCCGGCGGTTGTTCATGAGACCATCAAAGGGGCAAGAAAGATGCTGCCGGAGGGGACAATCATCCAGTTCCATACGCACGATACTGCCGGAATGGGCGTGGCATGCAACTTTGCCGCTATCACCGGGGGTGCAGATATTATTGATCTTTCCATGGCTCCCGTCAGCGGCGGAACCGCTGAAGTGGATATTCTCACTATGTGGCAGCGGCTCAGAGGCACCGAATACACCCTCGACATTGATCAGGAAAAATACCTTGAGGTTGAAGCGCTCTTTATTGACCAGATGTACAAGTACTATATGCCGCCCGAGGCGACAGCGGTCAATCCGGTGATCTCATTTTCACCCATGCCCGGCGGCGCACTCACCGCCAATACCCAGATGATGCGCGACAACAATACGCTTCATCTTTTCCCTGCCGTGATTAACAATATGCGGGAAGTGGTTGTCAAAGGAGGTTTCGGCGCATCGGTTACCCCGGTTTCACAGTTTTATTTCCAGCAGGCCTTTGCCAATACCATTCAGGGGCACTGGGAAAAAATCACCGATGGATACGGCAAAATGGTGCTTGGTTACTTTGGCAAAACTCCTGCCCGTCCGGACGAAGAGGTTGTGCGGCTTGCTTCAGAACAGCTTGGTCTTTCTCCGACGGTTGAAGATGTGCACGATATCAATGACCGCAATCCTGAACTTGGTGTTGAGTATAACAAGTCGCTGCTCCAGAAAGCCCATATTCCGCAGACTGACGAAAACATATTTATTGCGGCAACTTGCGGAGCCAAAGGCATTGCTTTCCTTCAGGGAGATTGCTCCACTGGCATTCGCTACAAGGCAGATATTGCCGTTGAGATCAAGGCAACACCAAGAGCGCAGGTGGTTGCTGCCTACCACGAAGCACATAAACACGACATCCATCAGAAAGAGGTGAACCACCGGCTTGAGGAGCTCTTTTCAAAGCTGCCACCCGCAGCGCCAGCTCCAGAACCATCAGCATCTAAAGTCATTTCGATGGCAGGGAACTTTACTGTTTTTGTTGATGGTGCGCCCTATACAGTCTCTTTTGCCGAAGGGTCGGCTATCAATCCACAATCAGTAGCTGTTCCACCAGTGGCAGAGGCTCTATCTGCGCCCCAACACGCAGGTACACCGGTACCCGCAGTCATGCCTGGTAATGTCTTCTCGATCTCGGTCAAAGTTGGTGATGAGGTCAAAGAGGGAGAAGAGGTTGCCGTTATCGAAGCCATGAAGATGGAAACCCCCGTCAAGGCCCCTTGTGCGGGAAGAATCCTCTCCATCACGGTAGCCAAGGGCGACACCGTAGGGATGGGTGAGATTATGATGACCATCGAGTAAACACGTTTGCTCTCTGTTGCCCCGTGATAAAGAGCGGGGCAGTATGGTGGTTGAATACCGTTTGGCCATGCACCTCATGGACCGCCATTAATCATTCCCACTCCATTTCATTAAAAACCTGAAGCGCATTTTTTCCTGCGAGTGTTTCGAAATTAAGCAGATGCTTGAAGCATGACTGACCAGCTCTCCAACAATGGCGTAAATGTTTTCGGAGACTTTCTTTAATTCAGGAAATCCGTCAGCAGAGGAACTTTTGATTGGTAGCAGCATAGAGAATACTGCCACCAACATGGTCAATAGGGTTTGCATCTTGTGTTCATTTCCAATGTTTTTTGGAAGATTATGGGTAGAAAGAGATGGTGGAGAGTTATGTGGGGAGGCTCGCATATCCCCGCCCCGGCGCTTTGATGCGTACATACACCGCAGCCAGCATCACCAGCGCATTGATGACTCCGACGACAATGAATGGTGCCTTAGGGCTCATGGAGTCAAAAAGTCTGCCGCCAATGGTTGTGATGACGAGAATTCCTATGGC
>CAIWUU010000076.1 GCA_903915955.1 uncultured Chlorobiaceae bacterium
CAGCCGACTGCGTGACTTTGGCTCATAACAGGCGCAGAGCGGTTCAAGACGGCCTGATTGGGGATTTCTGAAGGCGGTGGCAAAACGGAGCGGATGACGTTGTGCACAGAGTTGGCGAACCGTTCGCTCATCAAGAAAGGGCAAATCACATGCGGCAACCACCCAGGCTGCGCCAGGTCTGGCCTGCTGGGCAGAGAGCAGGCCACCCAAAGGCCCGATGCCAAGATAAGCATCGGTGATGAGTGGTATGCCAAACTGTTGATATGTTGCAGCCTGCTCTTCGCGGCAGGAGATAAACACTTCAGAGCAATATCGCTGGAGCAGCGCTGCCGTGTAAAGAAGCTGGTTGTCGGCATGGTATTCCAAAAGGGCTTTATCTTTTCCCATGCGGGAACTCCTTCCTCCGGCAAGTACCAGGCCATGGAGTGAAGACTCTTGCACAGCGCGGTTGAGCAGAAAGGTTTCAATAAATGCAGCAAGAGCAATGACACTGTCGCGATGAAAAACAGGAAGATCAGCAACTTGATATGAAACCGGATCATCAGGCACAACAAGTGCAACAACGTTCTCAACTCCTCCATGAGTGAGAAGCTCCAGAATGCGATGTTCCCCGTCCACCAGAAGCAACTTGGGAAGAGGAAGCTCCTTGAGCCCCTCAACCAGAAGCAGATCATGGTCGGCAAATGCCTGACGCTCAAGCAGTGGCAACCCGGTCACTTGACCAGTAACAACCGCTTTTTTTTCAGGATCAGAAATCATGATGGTGGCAGCTCCCGCCTGACGAATAACCCATGAATCTTTTCCTTCACGGTCAATAGCAAAACTGTGGCAGCCATGCTTGTAATAGGCAACGGAGAGCCGGGCGGAAAGGTGACGAACAACTGCTTCAATGAGCGTTGTTTTGCCGGAACCGGAATAACCGCAGAAGGCTATTTCAAAAGGGTGAAACAACATAGTTATGACGATATCATGTTCGCCCAGGGTAACCACGTACAGAGCACCTCCGAGCCGGACGGCAGAATATCCCCGGAAGGAGCAGACTCTGCCAAACAATTGGCATCCAGAACCGAGGTGATGTTGTGGGATTCAACTTTGGGGGAGAGTCGGCACAACAGTTGGCCACCTTCCGAGCGCACCTGTCCCAGAAGAAAACGGTGACGTTTTTTGTCGGCGGGAAAGGGTTCGGCCAAAATTGCACGAAAGGTGTTGTGGCAGGTTTTTGCCTGTAATGCATACAATGCAGGGAGACAATACTTGACAAAACAAACGATGGCGGAGACAGGATTACCTGGCAGTGAAAAGATCGCCTTCCCTTCGATGGTGTGACCGTAATAGAGAGGTTTTCCCGGTTTCTGGGCAACACTCCAGAAGGTTTTTATCACCCCAAGTGCTGACAGCTCATCCTGAACATAGTCATACTCTCCCGAAGAGATACCGCCCACCGTTACAAGAACATCGCTTTCAGCCAACGCCTGCGCGATCGCTTGCCGCAACAACACCCTGTTATCAGGAACATGTCGCAGAGTAACCGGAACAATGCCAACAGAACGGCAGGCGGCATCAAGCATAAAGCTGTTGCAGTTATAGATTTGCGCCCCTGACAACTCTTCACCAGGCATGCAGACCTCATCGCCAACTGTCACAATCGATACCCCTGGCACTCGCTGGACCATCACTGATGCACAACCAAACGAAGCGAGAACAGCTATTTCGGCAGGAGTGAGGATGCTTCCCTGACGGAGAAGAGTCTCTCCTGCGGAGATCTCTTCTCCACCGTACCGAATATTTGCTCCACGCTTCGGTGCCTTGAAAATTTCAACATCTTCCGAGCCAAAACCACTGCTCTGCTCAAATGCCACCACCGTATCAGCGCCTTCCGGAAGAGGCGCTCCGGTCATAATCTCTGCACAGCAACCAGAGGGAACAGCAAGAGTCGCCATACCGCCTGCCGCAATCCTCTGTGTCACCTTCAGCCGCACCGGAGCATCGTCAGAGGCATCCCGGATATCATCGAGTCTGAGGGCAAAACCGTCCATGGCGGCATTGGTAAAACGCGGAAGTGCAAAAGGGGCTGTAAAATCCCGGGCAAGAACTTTTCCCTGCACCTGACCAAGTGGCAACTCTTCAGTGCCAAGCGCTGCAAGTGAGTCTGTAATAAGTCGAATAGCCTCCTGTACAGTGATCATGAATGTCCCTCCCCTTTTATCATGGCAAAAGCGTGAAATATTACCGGCACCAGCACCTCAAGCGCATCGCTGACCGCGCCTGTACTTCCGGGCAGGCAGATCACCATTGATGAATCAATCATACCTGCGGCAAGCCTTGAAAGCATGGCTGTTTTAGTTTTTCCCTGTCCCCAGTTGAAGAGCGCCTGCTCAATTCCCGGCAATTTACGAGAGAATCTGGGAAGCAGGGCATCCACCGTCACATCGCGAGGCCCAAGACCGGTTCCTCCCGTCGTAATGATCAGTTCAACACCTCCCGTTGTCCACTCATCAACAACTGATACAATCTCTTCCTGATCATCAGCAATGACCCTCACCTCACCCACCGGACATCCGGCAGCCTCAAATCCTTCGCGCAACAGTTGGCCGGAGCGATCGACCCCACGACCCGAGGATACCGAATCGGACATCACAAGAATCGATGTTTTTGGTCTGTAACCCTCTGGTTGATGAGATTTTCCGCCGGTTTTCTTTTCCAGTGTTATTGAGCCGATCTCCATGGATTTGTCGACCGCCTTGCACATATCATAAATGGTAAGTGCTGCAACCGATACGGCAGTCAACGCCTCCATCTCAACTCCAGTGGACTCTTTTGTCTTTACTGTTGCAACAATTACTATCCGATCTTTCTGAACATCAAACTCAATATCTGCCCATGAGAGGTTGAGCTGGTGACACAGAGGAATAAGATGAGCTGTATTTTTGGCCGCCATAATACCGGCAAGCTTGGCCGTCGTCAGAACATTGCCTTTGGGCAAAGCCTCCTGAAGAAGCAGCTCAATTGTTGCAGGCTGCATCACAATACATCCAGATGCCCTTGCCAGCCGAAGCGTCCCTGGCTTTCCTGAAACATCAACCATGGCGATGTTGCCCTTGTTGTCGAGGTGAGTAAAATCCATTTTTCCAGGTTCAAAAGTCAATCAAAGTTACCGATTTACGCCGCAACAAGTTACAACTCCATTCGGACTCTCCAAAACCCGATAAAGCTTCCATGTTGAGTCAAAAAAATCGCTCTTTATTTGGAAAAAATCAAAAAAAGAGTTAACAATCGTTAAAAGGAAAACAAGAAACACTTGGCTTATGAAATCAAGGAACTCTACAATCATTTCGATGAACTGTTGTTGCAGATTCCTGCGTCATGCTGACACTGGGATATCGGAAAGAAGATAGTAACTCGGATGATTATGAGGTAGCTACATCTTGCAAGCCGATTCTGAGTGTCAGAGTCGGCTTTTTTATTGTACTCTGATCAACAACAACAAACAAAACAATTATGTCAACAACATCATTATCATCATCAACCTCCTTCAAGGGAATACCTTTCCCAATTGTCACACTGAACCGGGCTGTACTCCTCGCAGGCATTGCGGCAGCGATAGTATTCCAGCAACCGATGGTAACCACAGCACTTTTTATTATAATTCTCTTTGCCGCTCTGTTCGGCAGAAAAGGCAGCCTCATTTTTTTTATCGGGTCACACCTGTTGGCAAAGCAGAACCTGAAGGCAAAAACTGAAGACCAAAGACTTATGCGCTTCAATAACTCAATCGCAGCAATCCTCCTTGGCGCTGCCCAGATTGCCTTTCTCTCCGGGGCGCCTCTTGTCGGCTGGATCTTTTCTGCCATTGTTGCTGTCGCCTCCATGGTTGCGTTGGCTGGCTTCTGCTTTGGCTGCTTCCTCTATTATCAGTACAACCTGCAGCGCTTCAAGCTTTTCGGAAAGCAGGAGCAGCCGTACGGACAATAAGTGACACAGAAATTGTACCATCACACACCTCTTAACAAGAAAGGAAAAGTATCTCATGAGTTCAGAACACTATCGCTTTGAAACGCTTGCCCTTCACGCAGGCCAGCCCGTTGATGCTACACTCTCTCGTGGAGTAGCTGTCTATCGCACCACATCCTATCTCTTCAAGAGCACTGAACATGCGGCAAACCTCTTTGCCCTGAAAGAACTTGGGAATATTTATACCCGGCTCATGAACCCGACAACCGACACCCTCGAACAGCGGGTCACGCGGCTCGAAGGTGGTGCCGCGTCGGTTGCTGTGGCATCGGGAACCGCAGCCATTTTCAATACCATTATCACCATCGCCGAGGCTGGTGACAATATCGTCTCCGCAAACAACCTCTATGGCGGCACCTACACTCAGTTCGATGCCATTCTTCCGAAACTTGGCATCAACGTCACCTTTGTAGACCCGAAAGATCCTGCTAATTTTGAAAAGGCCATCACCGAAAAAACCAGAGCACTCTATATTGAAACCATCGGCAATCCCGTGCTCGACTACACCGACATCAAAGCCATTGCCGAAATAGCGCACCGCAATGGTCTGCCGTTGATCGTTGATGCAACCTTCACCACACCCTACCTGCTCAAAACCATTGAGCTCGGTGCAGATATCGTGATCAACTCGCTGACGAAATGGCTTGGCGGCCACGGAGCCGGGATTGGCGGCATCATTACCGACGCTGGACGTTTCAACTGGAGCGCCGGACGCCATCCGCTCTTCACTGAACCTGACCAGAACTATCACGGTCTTCGCTGGGCTATTGACCTGCCAGAGCCACTTGCGCCAATTGCTTTTGCCCTGCGGTTCCGTACCGTGCCACTCAGGAACCTCGGCGCCTGCATTTCGCCCGACAACTCATGGATACTGCTGCAAGGCATTGAAACCCTGCCCGTCCGGATGGCCCGCCACTCAGAAAATGCGCTCAAGGTTGCCGAACATCTTGCGCAACATCCCGGTGTTGCGTGGGTTCGTTATCCCGGTCTGAAAAGCGACCCGTCATACGCCATTGCCTCAAAAGATTTGAAGAACGGGTTTGGTGGCATGGTGGTCTTTGGCGTCAAGGGCGGTTACGATGCGGCTGTGGAGATCATCGACAATATCAAGCTCTTCTCGCACCTTGCCAATGTCGGTGATGCCAAGAGTCTGATCCTCCACCCGGCAAGCACGTCGCACAGCCAGTTGACTGAAGAGCAGCGGATAGAAAGCGGCCTTTCAGAGGATCTGATTCGTCTCTCCATCGGGCTTGAGCATCCCGACGACCTTATTGAGGCTCTTGATGAGGCGCTTGGGAGAGTGGCAGCAAAAGCGTAACCATGCACAACAACTACAAGGATATCTCTGTCGTACTCGCTGATACACAGTTTTTAACCAATGAAGGCCTGAAATCAATCCTGTCGCCCCTGTTCAAGACGTTCTCTGTCGTCTGGACAACGGCAGGATTGAAGCAGCTTCTGCAGAAAGAAAATATCTCCCTGATTATCACCGATTATATTCGCTTTGATTTTGATTCAGCAAGTGAGCTTGGGGATTTGAAAAAAAAGCACCCGACCATCGCTACAGTTGTCTTGACCAACTCGGTAACACACATCCAAATAAAGGAGTTAAACGATATTGGAATTAAAAATATCCTCCTTAAAACCGATGAGCAAGATGAGCTTTTTCATGCCATTGATGCCGCCTTGAAAGGAAAAAAATATTATTCAGGTGCTGTGCTCGACACACTTCTGCAAAGGGATGCACCGTATGAAAATATCGGCATCCTTACTACCTCCGAAATCGAGATCGTCCGCCTGATTGCCAGCGGCTTGTCAACAAAAGAGATTGCTGTAAAAAAGTATAACAGCTTTCACACCATAATGACACACCGAAAAAATATTTTCCGGAAACTTGGCGTATCAAGTAGTCCTGAACTTCTCATGTATGCCATAAAAGCAGGATTAATCGACAATATCGAATACCACATCTGACCTGCCTTTAGTTATGGTAGAACTCCTCCGGGAACGCCGAGCTGGAGCTCGGCGTTCCCGGGTACAGGCCCCCTCAAAAGAAAGATCTTCAAATTCCGGTTCCTGAGCTTTACATCAAGATGCTGATTTTGCTCTCTGACGTTGATCCCTCATACCATCATTGCGGTATTTTCCTTCTCTGCGCTTGGAAACATTGAAAATATTGCGCTCTATTAACAATCGTTAACAAATTCTTATCACAATGATCGCTTTATCAGATAATCATGCAACTCTATGCTGCTGTCACAGGAGTATCGGTGCTAAAAGAGGAATTCCCGACTTGTGAAGGTAAAACCATAGCTGACTTTTGCGATGGCCGGTTCCTGACACAACAGAGAACCGGTTTTTTTTTGCTGATTTTTGCCTTATTACATTATAATAAAAAACGTTAGAGGGAGAATACCATGAATTTTGAATGGACGAAAAAAATCACGCTTTTTGCCGCACTGGCTCTTGCATCCGGTCTGCCAGGAACTATAGCTGAAGCGGCGGCGGCTTCCTCCCTGCTGAATGTCTCTTATGACCCCACACGGGAGCTCTACCAGAGCCAAAATGCGGCTTTTATCAAATACTGGCAGCAGAAAACCGGTCAAAAGGTGAAAATCGACCAGTCACACGGTGGCTCGGGAAAACAGGCTCGAGCGGTCATTGATGGCCTTGAGGCTGACGTGGTAACACTGGCGCTTGCTTACGACATCGACGCAATCTCCGACAGCAAACTGTTGCCTGCCAACTGGCAGACAAGACTGGCAAATAACAGCACTCCATATACCTCCACCATCGTCTTTGTCGTCCGCAAAGGTAACCCGAAACAGATCAAGACATGGGATGATCTGGCAAAAACCGGCATCTCAGTCATCACTCCAAATCCAAAAACCTCCGGTGGTGCCCGCTGGAACTATCTTGCCGCATGGGGATACAAACAGAAGCAGACTGGTTCAACTGACAAGGCAAAAGCTTTTGTCAAGTCCATCTACAAGAATGTTCCCGTGCTTGATACCGGTGCTCGTGGTTCAACCCTGACCTTTGCGCAGCGCGGCCTGGGTGATGTGCTGCTTGCCTGGGAAAATGAGGCTCACCTGATTCTCAAGGAGTTTGGATCGGACAAGTTTGAAATTGTTGCTCCGGCAGTCAGCATCCTTGCTGAACCGCCAGTCGCCATCGTTGATAAAAATGTGGCGAAACACGGCACCCGCAAGCTTGCAGAAGCCTATCTGAACTTCCTCTACACACCGGAAGCCCAGGATATTATTGCACGGAACTCGTACCGGCCACGCAATGCGGCTGCCCTGAAGAAATATGCCGCCAACTTCCCGAAAATCAAGCTTTTTACACTGAACGAGGTGTTCGGCAACTGGCGCGCTGCCCAGAAAACCCACTTTAACGATGGTGGCGTTTTTGACCAGATCTACCTTCCCTGATTCAAAGGGATATTAACCACGGCATGAGCAGAGAAGAGTACTACTCTCTGCTCATGCACATCAAGAAAAACAGAGCCGATGGGATTATTTTCGATAAAAAGAGGCAACATTCTGCCCGGTTTTGGATTGTCGATGGGATACACCATCTTCTATCTCTCGGCAATTGTTATTGTGCCACTGAGCATGATATTTTTCAACACCGTTCCAATGGGATGGGATCCATTTGTTCATGCGGTGACTGCGCCCCGAGTTCTCGCCTCCTACAGATTAAGTTTTTCAACAGCATTCCTTGCAGCATTGTTCGATGCAGTGGCCGGGCTTCTGACCGCCTGGGTGCTGGTGCGTTACCGTTTTCCCGGCAAGCAATTTCTTGATGCTCTTGTTGACCTCCCTTTTGCTTTGCCAACCGCAGTTGCCGGTATCTGCTTTGCAACCCTGTACTCCCCTGTTGGCTGGCTTGGTGAGACCTTGACCAAATGGAATATTACCATTATCAACTCGGCAACCGGCATTGTAATCGCCCTTGTTTTCATCGGCTTTCCGTTTGTTGTCCGTACCATTCAGCCTGTGCTTGAAGAGGTTGAACAGGAGATCGAAGAGGCGGCGCACTGCCTTGGTGCGACCCGCTGGCAGACCTTCAGAAAAATCCTGTTTCCACATCTCTTCCCCGCCCTGCTGACCGGTTCAACTCTGGCTTTTGCACGTGGTATCGGAGAGTATGGGTCGGTAATTTTCATCGCTGGCAATCTTCCGATGAAAACCGAGATTGCGCCGCTCATGATCATGTCTAAACTTGATCAGTTCGACTATGCCGGAGCCTCCGCAGTTGCATTGGTACTTTTGCTCATCTCCTTTTCCATGCTCCTGGTGCTGAACGCCATTCAGGAGTGGCAACAGAAAGAATACCGTTAATCAATCATGCTGAAAGAACCAACATCAGAAACTGCACCAATTGTTAAAAAAAGAGTGTCGGATCCTCTGCCAATACGGGTTGTACTGATTGGAGTGATGCTGCTCTTTTTTATTGGATTTATCTTTTTGCCACTCGGGCTGGTCTTTGCGCAGGCGTTTCAGAAAGGGTGGGCATTCTATCTTGAATCCATCACAGAGTCTTATGCGCTTGAGGCCGTAAAGTTGACGCTGACAACGGTGGCTATTGTTGTGCCGCTGAACGCTTTTTTCGGCGTAACGGCAGCATGGGCCATCACAAAATTTAATTTTGCAGGAAAAGCGGCACTGAAGACGCTGCTGGATCTCCCCTTTGCCGTCTCGCCGGTCATTGCCGGTCTCATTTTTGTGCTGCTTGTCGGCAGCCGTACCCCTTTCGGGAGCTGGCTTGGCGAACATGGGATCAAAATAATTTTTTCAACTCCGGGAATCGTCATAGCCACGCTTTTTGTCACCTTTCCCTTTGTTGTCCGTGAACTGATTCCGCTGATGGAGGCACAGGGAAGAGATGAGGAGGAGGCTGCCCTGACACTCGGTGCAAGAGGGTGGCAGATATTTGGAAAAATCACTCTTCCAAATATCAGTTTAGGACTGCTCTATGGGATGATCCTCTGCGGAGCACGCTCTATCGGTGAATTCGGCGCAGTCTCGGTTGTCTCCGGCCATATCCGGGGCCAGACAAACACCGTCCCCCTTCATGTAGAGATTCTCTACAGTGAATACAATTTTGCGGCATCTTTCGCCGTGGCATCAATCCTTGTCTTCCTGGCCTTGCTCACCGTAACACTTAAAGTAGCCATGGAAAAACAATTTCAGAAAAACAGCTTTCACCATTAGGATCTGACATGGGCATAGAACTTCAGAACATTACCAAAAAATTTACCGGCTACACCGCGCTCGACAATATCAGCCTGAACGTCGCTTCGGGCGAGCTTGTTGCGCTGCTCGGGCCTTCAGGGTGCGGCAAAACCACCCTGTTGCGCATTATTGCCGGACTTGAGCTGCCGGATGCTGGAAAAATCATTCTGGAAAACAAAGACACAACAAACCTTCCTCCCAGAGAAAAAAATGTCGGTTTTGTCTTTCAGCACTACGCACTGTTCCGCCGACTGACCGTCTTTGAAAACGTCGCCTTTGGGCTTAAGGTTCTTCCTCGCAAAGAGCGTCCATCCCGCACGGAAATCCGTGACCGGGTGGAACACCTGTTGAAAATGGTGCAGATGGAGTGGGCTCTCAAACGCTACCCCTCCCAGCTTTCAGGTGGACAACGGCAGCGCGTTGCCCTTGCACGAGCTCTGGCCGTTAACCCAAAAGTGCTGCTGCTTGATGAACCCTTTTCGGCCCTCGACGCCAAGGTACGTCAGGAGCTGCGTCGCTGGCTCAGAAAGCTGCATGATGAAATTCATGTAACAAGTATCTTCGTCACCCACGACCAGGAGGAGGCCCTTGAGCTGGCAGACCGGATTGTGGTGATCAACAAGGGGAAAATAGAACAACTGGGCACTCCTCAGGAGGTCTATGACCATCCCGCAAACGCTTTTGTCTATAACTTCCTCGGCAATGTCAATGTCTTCCACGGGCGTATCAAAAACGGGAAGGTAACTCTTGGCTCGCACCATGTCGACGCACCTGATGAACTGAAACATGCTGAAGAAAAACCAAGTCAGGCATTTGTTCGGCCACATGAAATAGGGATCAGCAGAATACGGAGCAGTGAAACCGACCTTACAGGGACTATCCGTGAGGTGCGCCTCATGGGTGGACAGATTGGACTGAACCTTGCCTGTGAAGGATTTGATCACTCTATTGATGCCGAAATACCGAGAGAGCTATACATTAACCTAGAGCTTGCCAAGGGTAGTACGGTGTTTGTTTCCCTGAACCGGGTCAGGGTGTTTACGGGTGATTATGTGATTTGAGGTGGTGGCCTCCTTTGCCAATACCAACAATGGCGCAACAGTGCTCAAGGCCTCAGCAACGCTGCATCGACCCCGGAAATTGCTGCAGCTTCCTCAATGCTCATGCCATGCTCCACCAACCGTTTGGCAATGTCAAGCTTGCCTTTCTCAATTCCTGTCTCAATTCCTATCGTAATTCCCTCCTCCTTGCCCTCCATACGACCAAGTCCATAATTTGACTCTACCAGACTGGCCTCATACCGCAGGTCGTCCTGGTAACGGGCATAAGCCAACTGCTCTGTTTCGGGCAGGCTCAGAAGTGAAAAAGACTTTTTTGCTTTCTGAATCCCTTTTGCCTTGAACTCATCCTTGATCTCTTCATTTTTGAGGAAGTATATCCACTCGTCAAGCGATGTTGTTGCAATACGGTTAAAGTTGTTGATCCTGATCAGGTAATATTCGGGGTAAATATTGTTTATCTGAATCTTGCCATATTGCTTCTGTTGCCGGACATCAAGCTCCAGTTTGTCATGGTCATGGATTCCCGTGAAGGTTGTGGTGCCATGATAGATGTAGTCACTACCATGACCAAAATCAAAGTAAAGGATATTGACCGAGATAACCTTCACCAGGGTTGCATACGCCTCACTCTCTTTCTGATGCTCGGTGATGACTCGCGATGTGCCATAGAGCATCCGTTGCAGGTAATCAAGTTCCCGTTCAAACTGCACTTCGATAATGATAAGCTCGCCCTTGCTGTTTTTCACCTTGAGATCAACACGGTTGTATTTGTCGCGTCTGCTCTCTTTGTTGCTTTCACTCTCCAGAATTTCAAGGATGAGGATGTCTTCGCCCAGCAGCTCGCTTAAAAAACCTTCAAGTATCTCAAAGTTGGCTTTGCTGCGCAGCAGGCGCTTCATTGCCCAGTCGAAGGTAATCAGTTTACGAGGCGATCGGGGATTCATAGCGTTATACTCAAGGTTACAGAGGAGAGAGGGAGGTACATCATAAACGCTCTCTTACTGCCTAAAAATACGTTTTTTTGTTCTCTACGCCAACTTTTTGCAGATGTATGAAAGCTTCGATGGAGAAGCGATTGACAGTACACAAAAAATCTCCTTAAGCGATGCGCAAAAGCCTCCTGGGAACGCCGAACTGGAGCTCGGCGTTCCCGGGTGTAAGCTCAAAAATTCGATAAATCCTTACCGAATAACCTGTTATTCACGGAATTAGACACCAAAGTTATTCGCTCTACAGCTACTGGAATTCACTGAACGACAGGATGGTTCCTATATCCCGAAGAAATGGGACTTCTCATATCTGGTAATCCACAATAATCTCCCGCGACTTCAGCAGATCAGCCACCTGATTTACGGCATCACGTAATGCCTCAATAGCTGGAATCTGAAGATCAGGCTGATATCGTGAAAAGCCGTTCTCACCCATATTGACCACAATAATATCATTCGGCTCATTGAGCAGCTTCAGTGTCTCAATATCGTAGTCGTCAGCATCGTCAACGGTGGTAATAAAGATCAGCCCGGCATCGGTCAGAATACGGGCAAGCTCTCCTATTCTTCTCAGCCGCTCCCCAGCGCTATCGGTATGTGAACCAAGATCAGCATCAAGCCCACGATCGATGGTTGCCACTCCGAGATAATAGACGTTCATGCCATTATGAAACAACCCCTGCTCAAGTGCTTTTGCCACCTCCCGTTTACCGGTGCCTGGTGCTCCGGTAAAAACAATAAATTTTGCCCGATGACGATTCACCTCAGCCCGCTGCTCCGCCCGGACAAGTCCAGCTTCCCAGTTATGTTCACGATCCTTGATATGTTTCTGCAAAAGGGTCTCTCCTGCTGAAAGGTTCTCAACCACCACACCACCACCGGCAATTTCATAGTTGTCGACGATAACAAACCGTCCTGTGGTTTCACTGGCAGCAGTGGTATCAAAAGCTATCGGTCGTGAGGTTTCAAGAATACACTCTCCAACATCACGGCAATCAAGTTGCTGTTTACTTTTACTGTACGTCAGATCAGAGGCATCCAGCGTATTGCAAATTTCCGCCAGTTTCACTGTTGCTCGGGCAGAGCCGAGCTTGAGTTTGTACTCCTTGTTGCGAATCATCGGTGCCCGGCCAACCCAGAAAATATTGACCCTGAAACGGCTGCCAACCTCCGGCTGAGGTTCAGCAGGCTTCACCATTAACTCACCGGGACGCACATAGATCTGTGTCGCAAGGGTAAACCCTGAAGCTTCTCCCGCTGAGGCTTGCTCTTTTTGGGCTGTATTGAACGATTCGACCGACTGGATGGTCGATTGTTTCCCAGAAGGGAGAAAAAGCACCTCATCACCGACCCGCACCGTTCCGGCGGCAACCGTCCCGGCAACAATTCGCCGATCGTCATTACTGCGGGTAAACTTGTAGATATCCTGAACCGGAAAACGAAAGGGCTTCTCCTGAAGCTCCTTGTCACTGATAAACTGGTCAAGCTGCTCAAGAACAGTAAATCCCTTGTACCAGGGCATTCGTTCAGAATGGGAGGCAATATTGTCGCCCTCGCGCGCGCTGACAGGGATAAAGCTGACCGGCGTGACGTTGATCTGCGACAGAAAAGCAGTGTAGTCAGCCTTCAGCTTTTCAAAAACATCCTCGCTGAAGTCGACAAGATCCATCTTGTTGGCCAGCACCGTCACCTGCTTGACGCCAAGCATTGCTACCATCTGGCCATGCCGCTTTGAGTTCTCCTTGATACCCTCATCAGCATCAATCACCAGCAGAGCCGACTCTGCACGCGACGCTCCGGTAATCATATTTTTCAGAAACTCAATATGACCTGGAGCATCAATAATGATGTAGTCACGAGCTGCTGTCTTGAAAAAGCAGCGGGCCATATCAATAGTTATACCCTGCGCCTGCTCATCCTTGAGCGCATCGAGCAGGAAGGCATACTCAAAAGGCTTGGAATTCCTTCTGCAGCTCTCTCTGACCGCCTCAAGCTTACCCTGCGGCAACGAGCCTGTATCTGCAAGAAGTCGACCAATCACGGTACTTTTACCATGATCAACATGACCGACAATAACAATATTCATTTGCGCACGTCCACTACTCATATCATCCACAAAAAAATGTTAATCCCCCGCCTATTATCAACTGACAACTGATAACTGATAACTGATAACTGACTATTTTACATATACCCGTCACGCCGCAGCGTTTCAAGACCACCATCTTCAGCATCCTGAGCGCGCCCTGAACGCTCGGCAATATTCGAAAATTTCCCGCTTTTGAGTTCCTCAATTATCTCCGGAACCGTCCGCGCATCGGAAGTGACCGAATTGGTACAGGGATAACAGCCAAGGGAACGATAGCGAATGCCACTGCCCTGATTAAAGTAGAGCGAGACCACCGGAATCTTCTCCCGTTCGATATATTCCCAGATGTTCTGCTCAGTCCAGTCAAGCAGGGGATGAATACGGACATGGGTTCCGGGAGCAAAATCGGTCTTGAACTGGTTCCAGAACTCGGGAGGCTGATCACCAACATCCCATACGTTATCTTTGTCACGAGGTGAAAAATATCTCTCTTTGGAGCGGCTCCCCTCCTCATCAGCCCGTACACCAACAATGACTCCCGTGTAGGGATCTCGCCCTTCGTCAACGACATATCGCCTCTGCTCGTGATCCATCCTGTAGCGAGGCCACTCACCGGAAAGCGTCTGTTTCAGCGCTTCACTTTTCAGGTATTTGCAGCAGGTAAGGCGGTCGGTATTGCCATCCGGAAAGGTAAGCTTCGCGGCAAGTGCCTCGCTGTTTTCACCATAGATCATGTTCAGGTTCCACTCAAGGGCAAAGCGATCACGATACTCAATCATCTCGGGAATCTTGTAATGCGTGTCGATGTGCACCAGCGGAATGGGAACATGTCCAAAAAAGGCCTTCCGGGCAAGCCAAAGCATAACGGTGCTATCCTTGCCGATCGACCAGAGCATGCAGAGGCTTTTAAATTCACGGTAGGCTTCGCGGAGAATGTAAACGCTTTGTGCCTCAAGTTTGTCAAGATGATCCATACTCGTCTTTTATGTCAATAAAATTACAATGGTTTTCGGTGCAGCCCGCACTCCTTGTGTTCCGGAATTTCCCACCACCAGCGTCCTGCGCGGATATCCTCTCCAGGCTTGACTGCTCTCGTACACGGAGCACACCCGATACTGGGGTATCCTTGATCATGCAGGGCATTAACGGGTACATTGTGTTTTCTGATATACTCCCAAAGCGTTGCTTCCGTCACCTCAGCAAGTGGATTGATTTTATAGAGGCCAAACGACTCATCCCACTCCACAGGCTCTACTGCGGTTCTGGTGACTGACTGCTCGCGTCGCAACCCGCATATCCACCCCTTCAGGGTTGAAAGCTTCTTTGCAAGCGGCTGCACTTTTCGGATTCGGCAGCACTCCCGACGAAGTTCAACGCTCTCATAAAAGAGATTTGCGCCATAGCGAGTCTGCATGGTTTCAACCTCCGATGTTTCCGGAAAAAGTACCTCAACCTGAATGCCATACCGCTTTCGCGTGGCATCAAAAAGATCGTAGGTCTCCTGCGGGAGCCTTCCGGTATCAAGGGTAAACACCGGTATCTGCAGTTTCTCCTTTTCCAGGATATCGGTAAGCATTTGATCTTCAGCACCAAAACTTGATGCAAAAGCACACTCTCCCGCTTGAAAAAAACCCGCAGCCCAGCGGAGAATACCTTCCGGTGATTGACCGGAGAGTTCGTTACTCAATTTCCTGATTTCCTCCCTGCTCATGAACGTTATGGTCTTGTGTTCAAATAAAATTTTGCCCTCTGAGCAATTTCAAGTGGTACCAAGAATTTCAGCCCGGACGGCTTCAATCCCGATACGGTCAATCGTATGTCCGAAACGCTCTTTTTTCTTGCCATGCTTCCTGTGACAGGTCAACGCTTTCTGAATCAGATCGTAAAGCTCCTCCTCACTCTGAATCATGTGCTTCAACACGGTAGCAAAACGGGGTATTTTGCCCATCGTGCCGCCAATAAAAAGCGTGTATCCCTGGCGGGCAACTTCCCATGCTTCGCCGGAACAGTGCTGTGTACAGATGCTGCAGTTAATGCAGCGATCCCGATCAATAGTGTAACTAAATGCCCTTGTGCCATTACTGCCACTCTCTTTTCGCTCAATGGCTTTGACAGGACAAAGCTGAAGACAGAGCTGGCAATCACAACATGACACCGAAACCCATGCCGGTTCAATGGCTCCCCTGATGCCAATATCGTTTTCATTTGCCTTGGTACAGTTATTGGCGCAACCTGTTACCGCCATCTTGAATTTTGACGGCGCTTCCTGATTGAAAAAACGCCTGTCCAGCTCTTTCGCAATCTTCTTGGTATCCATCACTCCCCATTTGCAGGTAGCTTCTCCAGGGCATGCAACAATCACCCGTACGGTGTTGCCTGAAGCGCCCATCTGTATCCCTGCCACTTCCAGGACACGCCGGGCACTCTCAAGATTGTCATGATGAACATGGTGGATCTCAATGCCTTGACGGGTAGAAAGATGAACAGCACCTCTGCCATATCGTTCAGCAACCAGGGCAATACAGGCCATTTGCGTTGCCGTCAAATCACCGGCAACCGCCTTCAAGCGAAGAAAATAGTAGTCGTGCTGCTTCTGACGTATCATTCCAGCCATATTCATGGGCAGCACTGCAAGCTCATGTTCCACCATACTATCCTGTATATTAAATGATTTTTGCAGTAACGGTCACATTATGCTTATACTAAGCGTGAGATTAACGATTGTTAATAAATTAATTATCAACAAGTTCTCCAAACCTGATAGCATGAAATACCGTAAATACGGTACAAGTATAGCCGTATAAATACATCCGGAAGAGGCTGAAGAGGCATGCACGCGACAGCACTACTCTCCAGCTTCACGGATGTCAGGAGAATAACAATTGAATTGTTTAAACTGAGGCGATGACAAGATTCGAACTTGTGATAAAGAGTTTTGCAGACCCTCGGCTTAGACCACTCACCCACATCGCCTTTTAAAAAAACTGATCATGACTGATATGATCTCAGCCATAACCACTTTTAACAAAATCATCAAAAAAGAGGACATTGTAAATCCCTCTTTAACGGCATATTACATACCAGAAATGCGGTATAAGCGCACCAAAGTTACAACGAAAAAGATCGCAGTAAAAAAACATATCCGCTTTCATAGGGTAATGATTCCGGGAAAAAATATCTTCCATAAACTTGGAGTCTCGATTAGTCCTGCACTTTTCATGTACGCTATAAACGCGGGATTACTTGAAAAATATTGAATACGTATGTATGGTATAAGAGCCTGATT
Organism: uncultured Chlorobiaceae bacterium; assembly: GCA_903915955.1. Taxonomy (GTDB): domain Bacteria; phylum Bacteroidota; class Chlorobiia; order Chlorobiales; family Chlorobiaceae; genus Chlorobium. Next base: position 16,677 of record CAIWUU010000076.1, read on the forward strand.
TCCCGAATAAATTATAACGAGGTAGTATTTGACAGCGGAGCAATAGTTGTAGTCTTGAGAATTTCCGGTTATTCGGTGAAGATGTATCCACATCTTTGAGACTTTACCCGGGAATGCTGAGCCCCTGTCCGGCAGAAAAGAGGATAATATGCCGAGCTGGGGCTCGGCGTTCCCAGGCAGTTTTTGCTTTGAAAAGATGGTTACAATTACGACTCGCGCTTCTTCTTCAATCAGTGACAATTATAAAGTAAAATATCCGGTTTTATTGGCATAGATCTTTCACCGTTATATTATTACGCAGGAAATCAGGGAAGAGGTAACTTTTATCCGGTATTTACTATTGACGCGATTATTAACAATATTCAGAATTGTTTTAAACGTAAAAATACAACACAACAATCATGGAACGCATCGCAAAAAAACTGACCGATCTTATCGGCAATACTCCTCTGCTTGAACTTGAAAATTTCAATCGTGAGCACAATACCGTCGCAACAATTATTGGAAAACTTGAATACTTCAACCCGGGAGGAAGTGTCAAGGATCGTATAGGGTACGCTATGATCGAAGATGCTGAAAAAAAAGGCCTCCTCAATAAAGGGAGTATTATCATCGAACCAACAAGCGGTAACACTGGTATTGCCCTGGCATTTATTGCCGCAGCCAAGGGATACCGCCTGATACTCACCATGCCTGAAACCATGAGCATTGAACGCAGGAACCTGCTCAAGGCGCTTGGTGCTGAGCTGGTGTTGACACCAGGCCCGGAGGGTATGAAGGGCGCCATCCAAAAAGCCGACGAACTCCATGCTGCCCAGGCAAACTCATTTCTGCCGCAACAATTCAAAAACCCTGCAAATCCTGAGATTCACCGCACAACAACCGCAGAGGAGATCTGGCGCGACAGCGATGGCAAGGTAGATATTTTTGTAAGCGGTGTCGGTACCGGCGGCACCATAACCGGCATTGGCGAGGTCCTGAAAAAACGAAATCCAAACGTCAAAATTGTAGCCGTCGAACCATTCGATTCGCAGGTTATCGCAGGTGGAAAATCTGGACCACACAAAATTCAGGGAATCGGCGCCGGCTTTGTTCCGGAGATTCTCAATACCACTCTTATTGATGAAATTATTCCGGTCAACAATGAGGATGCTTTCGCAACCAGCCGCAAGCTGGCCAGAACCGAAGGACTTATCGTCGGCATCTCGTCAGGTGCCGCGACATGGGCTGCGCTTCAACTTGCACTACGTGAGGAGAACAGGGGAAAACGCATTATTGTTATCCTGCCAGATACTGGAGAGCGTTATCTTTCGACACCGCTATTCCAGTTCGGGAATGATTCGCCGAGTCTCTGAGTCGGTTTACAGAAGCATTTATTAACAATACAGGGAGATTTATCTACATGAACACGAAAAGCAGCAGCTTGATTGAAGAGGCTATCAGACTCTTATCCTGCCCGACATGTACCACAGAATGCAACTGCTCAGGGCATCACGAACAACTGCTTCCTTCGATTGAAAAAGTGAGAGAGATTGTCGAACTCCTCAGATCAATCATCTTTCCGGGCTATTATGGAGGTCCTGTGCTGAACCAGCGCTCACTGCACCACTTTCTTGGTGTGCGTATAGAGAAGCTCTATGGGCTACTCGCTGAACAGATTCACAGTGTACAACATTTCGATACCGATAATAATGGTGAAATAAACGCGACTGAAAAAGCTGCGGAAATCGCTGGAGAGTTCATCAAAATTCTGCCGGAGATCCGGCGCAAACTCTGCAGTGATGTCAACGCGATTTATGATGGTGACCCGGCGGCAAAAAATCATGGAGAGATCATTTTCTGTTACCCCTCTGTCAGGGCTATGATCAATTACCGGGCTGCACACACCCTGCTATCGCTGGGCGTGCCGCTCATTCCGAGAATCATTACGGAAATGGCTCACTCTGAGACCGGCATTGACATTCATCCCGGCGCACATATCGGGGACTATTTCTGTATTGACCATGGCACCGGCGTCGTCATCGGTGAAACCTGCATTATCGGCAACCACGTTCGGCTCTACCAGGGAGTCACCTTGGGTGCCAAGAAATTTGAACTGGATGATGAGGGTAATCCTGTAAAAAACGTCCCGCGCCATCCAATTATTGAGGATAACGTCGTCATTTACTCAAATGCCAATATTCTCGGCAGAATAACCATCGGAAAAAACTCCATCATTGGAGGAAACGTCTGGCAAATAAAAAGCGTGCCGCCAAATTCAAAAATTTTACAGCAGAACGCCGTTGAAAGCAGTTTTATCGATGGGTCAGGGATATGAAACAACACTCCATGCACTTTGAAACCCTTGCCATACACGACGGACAAACGCCTGACCCGCACACCGGCTCGGTGACGGTTCCCGTTTATCAGACCTCGACCTTCGGACGGGAAAGCCTCGATCATCGAAACGAATACTTCTATTCTCGAATCGGCAACCCGACTCGAAAAGCGCTCGAATCAGCCCTTGCGCTGCTTGAAAATGGAGCGTACGGCCTCACGTTTGCCTCGGGAGCAGCGGCAACGATGGCTGCCCTGCAAGTGCTCAAACCCGGCGATCATGTTGTGGCGGGCAACGACATTTACGGCGGCAGCTACCGGATTTTCGAGCAACTTCTGAAACCATGGGGTGTCACCACCAGCTATGCCGGGAGCGAATCCACCGGGAGTTATGCGGCCTGCATCACACCGGCAACGAAGCTTATCTGGATTGAAACGCCCAGCAATCCTCTGCTCCAGCTCTCTGACATCCGGGCGCTTGCCAAACTTGCCAAAGAGCGAGGCATTCTGCTCGCGGTGGACAACACCTTTGCCAGTCCATACTTCCAGCGTCCACTCGACCTTGGGGCCGACATTGTGGTCCACAGCACCACCAAATATCTCGGTGGCCACAGCGATGTGATCGGAGGCACCGTGATAACGTCAGACACGGCAATACACACCACCATCAAAAACTATCAGGGCGCAGCGGGAGCCGTGCCTGGCCCCTGGGACTGCTGGCTCATTTTACGCGGCCTGAAAACACTGAAAATCCGCATGAAGGAGCACGAAGCGAGCGCCATGCAGCTTGCTGAGATGCTTGAACAACATCCGGCAGTGGAACGGGTCTTTTATCCCGGACTCACCTCGCACCCGCAGCATGAACTGGCAAAAGAGCAGATGAGCGGTTTCGGCGGGATGGTAACATTCTCTCTGAAAGAGGGGCTTCCGGCGGTAAAAAAACTGCTCGCCAATATTAAGCTTTTCGTGCTGGCCGACAGCCTTGGCGGTGTTGAGTCGCTCATCTCGTCACCGGCGAAAATGACGCTCTGGGCGCTCTCTCAAGAGGAGCGTGACCGGCGAAAATGCACCGATAATCTGGTACGCCTCTCCATCGGACTTGAAAATGCGGCAGACCTGGAAGCTGATCTGCTCAACGCGCTTGAGCGTTAAACGAATGAATCAAATGGGTAATTATATTGATATTGCCATGTTGCAGGGGCGTATCGCAATACGCCCCCGCGTCACACCTGAATATTTTCGCATTGGGTTGGTTTTCGATATCCCCGTAGTAATTTGACGTATAATTTGACGATGAAAGAAATGTCACAAATGATTACTATTGAGCTGAACGGACAACAACAACCTCTTTCGCCCGGGTCAACGGTCAATGACCTTCTCGCTATTGTTGGCTCAGACGGAAAAAGCGTGGCAGTGTTGGTTAATGATCGTATCATCCGACCTGAAAACCGGGCTACTCATCAACTTCAGGAGGGTAACCGCGTTGAACTGCTTATTTTCGCAGGGGGAGGCTAACAGAATATTATAACTATGGATGTATTACAGCTCGGTTCGTATACCTTCTCTTCACGCCTGATTCTTGGAACAGGTAAATTCAGCAACTCCAGAGTGATGCTTGACGCTGTTCGAGCTTCCGGAGCGCAACTCGTAACCGTGGCGCTGCGCCGCTTCAACCGGGAACAGCTCGAAGACGACCTCTTTGGCCCCCTTTCAGCCATTGAGGGAATTACACTCATGCCCAATACGTCGGGCGCATCAACTGCCGCAGAGGCTGTACGCGCAGCCCATATCGCTTGCGAACTCTCGGGAAGCCCCTTTATCAAGGTAGAAATTCATCCGAACCCGCAACACCTGATGCCCGACCCCATTGAAACATTCGAGGCCTCCCGGATTCTGGCAAAAGAGGGGTTTCTGGTGATGCCCTATATTGCCGCTGACCCGGTTCTGGCCAAGCGGCTGGAAGAGGTTGGCTGCGCATCCGTGATGCCGCTTGGCTCGGCCATTGGCAGCGGCCAGGGGCTCGCCACCTCCGAGATGCTCAACATCATCATCCGGGAAAGCGGTATTCCGGTCATTGTCGATGCCGGTCTTCGCTCCCCTTCCGAGGCTGCTCTCGCCATGGAGATGGGATGCGAAGCGGTGCTGGTCAACAGCGCCATAGCAGTTGCAGGCAATCCCTCGGAGATGGCTGAAGCATTTGCCGAAGCTGTTGCGGCTGGAAGAAAAGCGTTCAGGGCGGGACTGATGCAGAAAAGCGGTTCAGCCGTGGCCACAAGTCCACTCACCTCTTTTCTGGGAACGTTGTGATGGGAACACCAGAATGGCTTTCCGACAATCGTGGCACGGCAGCGCTTGCCGCAATGCTCGCCGCCACATCATCGCACTCGCTCGAAGCGCTCGCCGCTGAATCCCGGGCGATGACGCTGCGCCGTTTCGGACGCACCATGACGCTCTATGCCCCGCTCTACCTCTCTAACCACTGTTCAAGCGGCTGCGCCTACTGCGGCTTCGCTTCCGACAGGAAAACACCTCGCCACCGCCTTGAACCGGATGAGATACGTCGTGAACTTGCTGCCATGAAAAAACTTGGCATCAGCGATATTCTCCTGCTCACCGGTGAGCGGACTGCCGCCGCCGATTTCGACTATCTTCAGCGAAGTGTTGCCATAGCGGCAGAGGAGATGCAGCGTGTCTCGGTTGAAGCATTCCCGATGAGCGTCAGCGAGTACCGGTCTCTGGCAGACTGCGGCTGCACCGGCATCACCATCTACCAGGAGACCTACAACCAGGAACGATACGAAGCGCTGCACCGCTGGGGTCCAAAAAAAGATTTTATCGACCGCCTTGAAACTCCGGCACGCGCCCTTGAAGGGGGAATAAAAACCGTTGGACTCGGCATCCTGCTTGGCCTCTCCGATCCGGTTGAAGATGCACTGAATCTCTACCGCCACGTTCGACATCTCGGGCGCACCTGGTGGCGTGCTGGTATATCTGTCTCCTTTCCCCGAATGAGGCCACAGACCGGCGGGTACGAGCCGCCCTTCCCGGTTGACAATCAACTTCTCGCCCGCATCATCGTTGCGTTCCGAATCGCTCTTCCCGATACTGAGCTAGTACTCTCAACAAGAGAGAGCGCCACCTTCCGGGATGGTATGGCGGGACTTGGAATTACCAGAATGAGCGTTGAGAGCAAGACAACTGTTGGCGGCTACTCTGAGAGCAAGGAAGGGGAGGCGTGCGAAGAAAAAGAGAAGGGCCAATTTGAAATATCCGACGACCGCACGGCCAAAGAGTTCTGTGCCGCCCTCCGCCGCCAGAACATTGAACCCATCTTTAAAAACTGGGAACCAACATACAATGGACCCTCTTCCATCATAAACCCTGAAAATGAAATCAGCACCATCCTCCACAATAATTACTGAAGCAAGGCCATGCCATTGAACGACAAACAGCGCCAACGGTACGCCCGTCACCTCTCCCTGAAAGAGATCGGTGAGGAGGGGCAGGAAAAACTGCTCAAGGCAAAAGTGCTGGTCATCGGCGCAGGAGGGCTCGGCTCACCAGCCGCCTTTTATCTGGCAGCAGCAGGAATCGGTACCATCGGGGTTATGGATGGCGACAACGTCGATCTCAGCAACCTGCAGCGGCAGATTCTCCACACCACCAACTCGATCGGAGAAAACAAGGTTACCTCCGCAGAGGAGAGACTTATCGCTCTTGACCCGGAGATAAAGCTCAACCTCTACCCGTTTCGCCTCACCGCCGAAAACGCAGCAGAGATTTTCGCGCCCTACAACTTTATCATCGATGCCACCGACAACTTTGCTTCCAAATTCCTGATTGCCAGAGCTTGCCACAATGCAGCTAAACCCTACTCCCATGCTGGAATCAACGAATTCTATGGCCAGACCATGACCGTTCATCCCGGAACAACCGCCTGCTACAACTGCCTTTTCCATGAGGAGGGAATCCCCCACCCGGCCACTCCAAAAGGGCCTCTCGGTGCCCTCCCCGGCATCATCGGCTCCATCCAGGCCACCGAAGCCATAAAACATATTCTCTCAATCGGCACCCCACTCACCAACACACTGCTGACCTGCGACACCCTCACCATGAACATCCGCAAAATAACAGTCACCCGAGACCTGCACTGCCCATTGTGCGGTGGTTAAGAGAACAGCTTCCCGCTGAACATCACTCAACGAAAAAACATAAGAACAGTGCCGCTTATCCGTTCCAATAACAACAGGATACAAAAGTCTGAAGGAAATAACGCTTTATACATTAATCACTTGTGCTGATCAGTATTGGATGTGAACGACAGAGAATCCGGTTGATTTTTTGTACCTGTGATTGTCGTTAAATTTTTCGCAATAACCGTTGATATTGATTATACTTCGGTTCGGTTAACATTTGTTAAGTCTATAACACCAAAAAAGTGGCTCATGGATAACGAACATGAGTAAACGTTGTACTGAATATTTCCGCCACAACTCTTTCGAAGAAAAGCACGTCACCCCATGATGCAGCATTATCAAAGCAGTTCCTATCTTTCCGGGGGAAATGCCCCCTACATCGAAGATCTTTATGAGGCCTATCTCGACAACCCTGGCTCTGTTTCTGAAAATTGGCGAGCTTACTTTGACGCCATGCAAAACATGCCCGGTGCAAATAGCGCTGATTCCCGCGATATCGCACACTCTCCCGTGCAGGCATCGTTTGTTGAAAGGGCACGCCTTGGACCGATCTGCCGTGTCGTAGCAAGTCCCGATGCTGAACTCGGACGCAAGCGAGTATCGGTACAAAAACTGATTGCTGCCTATCGCAACATCGGTTCACGCTGGGCAGATCTTGATCCGCTGAAGCGTCAGGAGCGGCCATCACTTCCCGATCTTGAGCCCTCTTTTTACGGCTTTACCGATACTGATATGGATGTGGTGTTTAACACCAGCAATACCTATTTCGGCAAAGAGAGCATGCCACTGCGTGAAGTGCTGCAGAATCTGCGTGAGACCTACTGCGGCACGCTTGGCATAGAGTTCATGTACATCACTGACCAAACCGAAAAACGGTGGTGGCAGGCAAAGTTTGAAACAATACGATCGAAACCTGATTTCACTGCGGAGAAGAAAAAACATATCCTTGAACGATTAACTGCCGCAGAAGGATTTGAGCGCTATCTTCACACCCGCTTTATCGGCCAGAAACGCTTCTCCCTTGAAGGAGGAGAGAGCTTTATTGCCGCTATGGATGAGCTTATTCAGCGTGCTGGAAAGGCAGGAGTTCAGGAGATCGTCATCGGTATGGCCCACAGAGGACGATTGAATGTGCTGGTCAATATCATGGGAAAGAATCCTTTAGACCTTTTTGCGGAGTTCGAGGGCAAACATGCGGCTGATCTTCCCTCCGGCGACGTAAAATACCATCAGGGATTTACCAGTGACATTGCCACTCCTGGCGGGCCGGTTAATCTCTCCCTGGCATTCAACCCCTCGCATCTTGAAATTGTCAATCCAGTCGTAGAGGGAGCTGTGAAAGCACGCCAGGCAAGACGAAACGACAGGGATGGATCGCAGGTGCTGCCGATCCTTGTTCATGGTGATGCAGCATTTGCAGGACAGGGCGTTATTATGGAGACCCTGAACCTCGCTCTGACAAGGGGATACGGCACAGGAGGCACAGTCCATATTGTCATCAACAACCAGATCGGCTTCACCACCTCCGACCCCCGCGACAGCCGTTCAACAACCTACTGCACCGATGTGGTCAAGATGATTGAGGCTCCGGTACTGCACGTCAATGGCGACGATCCTGAATCCGTCGTACTGGCAACACAGATGGCACTTGATTACCGGCAGGCTTTCAAACGCGATGTCGTGATAGATATTATCTGTTTCCGCAAGCTTGGCCATAATGAGCAGGATACTCCTGCCATGACTCAGCCGCTGATGTACAAAAAGATAGACAAGCACCCGGGTACCCGGGCACTCTTTGCCGAGAGGCTGGAATCACAGGGAGTGATCAATAACGAGTATGCAACGACGCTCAGCAAGCAGTTCCGGAAGGATCTTGATGCAGGAAAGTATACAGCAAATCCGGTTCTGGTCAATAAGACGATTTTCAGTACTGAACCAGCAGCAGGGCATGATGAACTCTGTGAAACCGGTATTCCGCTTACCGAACTCAAACGACTTTCAGAAAAAATCACAAAAATTCCGGAAGGGTTCAAGCTTCACCCGCTGGTTGAAAAGGTTGTTAATGACCGCGCCCGGATGGGGCGTGGAGAACAGCTTCTCGACTGGGGTATGGGGGAACATCTGGCATTTGCATCACTGGTCACAGGGGGATACCCAATACGCATTACCGGTCAGGATAGTGGCAGAGCAACATTCTCGCACCGCCATGCCGTGCTGCACGACCAGAAACGTGAAAAATGGGACTCCGGCATCTACATACCGCTTCAGAATGTCGCGAATAACCAGGCAGCCTTCACGGTTATCGACTCCGTTCTTTCGGAAGAGGCTGTTCTTGGATTTGAATACGGTTACTCCATCTCAGCACCCGACACACTGGTGATCTGGGAAGCACAGTTCGGCGACTTTGCCAACGGCGCCCAGGTGCTTATCGACCAGTTTATCACCTCTGGAGAGGTAAAATGGGGGCTTGCGTCCGGCCTTACCCTCATGTTGCCTCACGGCTATGAAGGACAGGGACCGGAGCACTCATCAGCTCGACCGGAACGCTTCCTGCAGCTCTGCGCCGAGAACAATATCCAGGTCTGCCAACCGACCAATCCGGCACAGATTTTTCACCTGCTTCGTCGGCAGATGACCACCATGATGCGCAAACCACTGGTGATTCTCACACCAAAATCATTGCTCCGCAACAAGGAGGCGGTCTCTGCGCTTGCTGATCTCTCCACAGGAAATTTTCAGAACATTATCAGCGATCCGGCAGCAAATCCAGAAAAAGTAACGAGAATTATTGCCTGCTCCGGCAAGGTTTATTATGATCTTCTGAACCGCAGACGGGAAAACACAGCCGAAGATGTAGCCATTATCCGTATCGAACAGCTCTATCCATTCCCGCTTGAGGAATTTGGCGCTGAACTTGGACGCTATCCACAACTGAAGGATATTGTCTGGTGCCAGGATGAACCAAAAAATCAGGGGTATTGGCGTTTTCTCCAGCACTATATCATGAAAGCAATGACTCCAGGTCAGCGGTTTGGCTATGCAGGACGGCTCGCATCAGCATCTACTGCATGTGGTTATGCTGCAATACATGCTATCCAGCAAAAAGCATTGCTTGATCAGGCTTTTGGTGAGTTCAGCGTTTTTTTCAACAAATAATATTCACGAATGGCAATCATTGATGTCACCATATCCCAACTGTCGGAATCCGTTGCGGAAGCCACACTTCTCAACTGGAAAAAATCTCCAGGAGATGCTGTAGCTGAAGATGAAATTCTTTTTGAAATCGAAACCGACAAAGTTGTCTTTGATGTCCCTTCACCATCAGCAGGTATTCTCTTTGAAATACTTGTCGGTGATGGTGGTACAGTTGTCCCCAATCAGGTTCTGGCACGCATTGACAGCGAAGGAAAACTTGCAGCAGCACCAGTTCCTGCAGTGCCACAAACTGAAACAACTCCTCAAGCAGCAGCTCCGAAATCTGAAGGAGCTATTGCCATGCCTGCCGCCGCAAAACTGATGGCTGAAAGTGGACTGAAGCTCTCACAGATAGAGGGTACCGGCAGACAGGGAAGAGTTACCAAGGGAGATGTCCTGCAGGCCATAGCATCTGGCACAGAACCAACTGCCCAATCGGCACCTGCAGCGCCTGCGCTCAAACCTGTTGAAGCACATCTTGAGCCACCAATAATGACCGACCGGCCCGAACAACGCGTACCCATGACACGTCTCAGGGCACGCATAGCAGAGAGGCTTCTTCAGTCGCAGGCCACCAACGCTATACTGACGACCTTCAATGAGGTTGACATGCATGCGGTCATTGAGCTGCGCAACCGCTACAAGATGGACTTTGAAAAAGAGCATGGGGTTAAACTGGGCTTCATGTCCTTTTTTGTTAAAGCGACGGTACACGCTCTGCGTAAATATCCCATCCTGAACGCCTCTGTTGAGGGCAAGGATATCATCTATCACGGTTATTTCGATATCGGTATTGCCGTCAGCTCACCAAGAGGCCTTGTTGTACCTATCCTGCGCAATGTCGATCAGATGACCCTTGCCGACATTGAACGAAAAATAGCTGACTATTCCACCAAGGCAAAAATGGGAACCCTCTCCCTTGAAGAGCTGACGGGTGGCACCTTCTCAATTTCCAACGGAGGCGTGTTTGGTTCGATGCTCTCAACACCAATCATCAACCCGCCACAATCCGCAATCCTTGGCATCCACGCCACCAAGGAGAGGCCAATAGTAGAAAATGGTCAGATCGTTATACGACCGATGAACTATCTGGCCATGTCTTATGACCATCGAATTATCGACGGCAAAGAAGCGGTACTTGGTCTTGTTGCAATCAAGGATGCACTGGAAGATCCAGCGCGTCTCTTACTTGATCTTTAAAAGAACTCTACCATGAACAAACAATTTGACGTTCTTGTTATCGGCGCAGGCCCTGGCGGATATATTGCCGCTATCCGTGCCGCACAGCTTGGTTTTTCAGTAGC
>CAIWUU010000077.1 GCA_903915955.1 uncultured Chlorobiaceae bacterium
AATAAAATAATAATTATCTGCTACACATTATATCTTATTTAAGACAAATAAGATATAATATGTACAGTAAAACGTTGAGTTGCATACAATAGCTATATCATAAGCAACTCAATGTGGTAGATACTATGTTTACATTTTATATTAAAAATAGAGGGGTTATACCGTAGCTTTATCAGCTATAAATAATCTTTAAAGAAATGGATAAGTGAGGATTGTTCAGACTCTTCTTTTTCAATAAGCTCAAAAGTAAGGTTATAAGCTTCCGAGATAAAAAGAGAGATAACAGCAACTTCCGCTACATCGCTTCGGCGGATCGAACCGGTTTCAATTCGGTCTCCCCTGTCAAAAATCAGCGAGTGCATCAGAGGTGGGCCATCAATCAAGCCGCCTGGACGAAGAATCGTGTAAGCAAAACCCTCCTCCGCATACAGCCTGCGCACCTCATTTTCAGCCTCCAGCTTCATGGTCAGCACCTGCCCATACTTGTTTAAAGGATGCTCCGGCTTGGTGACCGCAAGAGAGCTGATGAGAATAAAGTGCTTGACACCCTGCTCTTTGGCCAGCGTAGCCAACCTTATGACACCATCACGGTCGATAGCCGAGGGTGGCGGAGAGGCTGGATCGGTCACATTTCCACCAAGAGCACAGATAACCGCATCGGCATGGCGCAAAGCAGCCTTGATCTCTTCGGGATGTTCAATTGAGCCAATGGTCAGCTTGTCAATGATTTCCGGGCCGAAAAGCTCAACCGCTTTGGCTCCGGAACGAACAAAAAGATGGTGCTCAATGTGATGATGTTGCAGGCGTTTTACCACCCATGCGCCTGTTCTGCCGGTTGCCCCAGCGACCAGCACTGTACCGTTAAATGATTTCATTATGAGTGTTTTTCTGGAGTTTTATGATTTAAAAATTGACGCTTTCATGCCCTATTATTAGAATACAAAATATTTTATGGCCATACCATGGCATCACCCGGAAGCGCAGGTTTAGACCCTGCCAGTTTGACATCCTGTAGCCTCCTCCTGGGAGCGCTGAGCCCCAGCTCGGCATAAAAAAAGAGGATTGGATAGTAAGCCAATATGGTGATCTGACAGAAGCAGGGGAAAGAATAATCGTGAAGGGGGAGTTTGTTGCAGGGGCAACCCTTGTGGTTACCCCTTGGGCAGCAGAATAAGTCGCTTTAAAACATCGAAAATTTCACGTTGGATACCATCGTCAAATCAACGAGTGCATGCAGCAGGATGACGGTTCTGATATCGCGATACCAGAAAAAGCTCAGCGCCCAGCTTCCGGCAATTAGCATCTGGATGGGCATGAAAAAAGGCTTGTAGGGACTTGTCTGCACCACATGTTCCGGAAGAATATTGATCCAGAAGAGGCCGTGAATCAATCCACTGTACACGACAAAACAGATAAAACCGGCAAAAAAGAGTGCCCAGGCGTTCTGTGTCACACGGCTGGCAAGAGCCGTACCGAGACGGAAAACCGCATAAAACATGAAGGTTTCAGCAATACCATTACCGATACTGAAAACCAGAACGGTCAAGGGGTCGAGCAGCCGGCCACCGTCGGTAGTAGAGTGGGAGTAGACCCAGGCGTTGATGGCGACAACCACGAACGAGGCGACAATCAGCGCAATTCGTCTGGTATCGAACTCCCGATTGAAGGTCATGATATCTTTCCTGAAAAAGAGAAGACCAATCAGAAAAGCCAGGGCCCAGTAAGCATAGATCATCATTGGTACCGACATGGTGTAGTAAGAGTTTTAGTTAGGAAAGAGACTCTGAGTTCTGTGCATAATCCTCGGCATGCCAGGAGCTTCGGACAAAAGGGGCCGACTGTACATGGCGGAATCCGGCAGCTTCAGCAATAGCTTTGTACTGCTCAAACTCCTCCGGGGTGACATAGCGCTCCACTGGCAGATGTGCTGGAGATGGCTGGAGATACTGCCCGATGGTCACCATATCGCAGCCATGGCTGGCAAGATCACGCAGCGAAGCGGTCACTTCGTCAGCAGTTTCGCCCATTCCAACCATCAAGCCGGACTTCGTTGCCAACCTGTGCAGCTCCTTTGCCCGCGACAAAAGCTTCAGTGATGCCGTATAACTTGCCTGTGGCCGCACCTTTGAGTACAACGAGGGTACCGTTTCAATATTATGATTAAGTACTTCAGGCCCCTCTGCCATAAGCAGATCAAGCGCAGCATCGTTACCCTGAAAATCGGGAATAAGGCACTCAATAGTTGTGGAAGGGGTCAGTTTGCGGATAGTCCGCAAAGTCTCTACCCAGTGTGCGGCCCCGCCGTCATCCAGATCATCGCGGGTGACACTGGTCAGTACAGCATGTTTGAGACGCATGGAGCGCACCGCTAAAGCAATATTTTGCGGTTCATCCGGATCGAGCGCTGGCGGCTGTGCTGCCTTGCCAACCGCACAAAACCTGCATGTTCGCGTACAGACATTGCCAAGCAAAAGGAATGTTGCCGTACCGCGTGACCAGCAATCCTGCAAGTTTGGACACATCGCCGAACGACATACCGTATGCAGACTATGACGCCCAAGCAACTGCCGTGTCGCCGCAAACGATGCGCCCGACATCATCTTTATCTTCAGCCACTCCGGCTTTCTCCCCGCCCCAACTCCCATACGATTTTACATTAAAAGTCGAAACTGCCAATATAACAGCCAATGTACTCCCCCACCAAAAAAATGAGTTGGTTGGTGATTTTATCTCTTTACTCGATTATTTCAAAGGGTGGCTGAGCAAGCATGAGGAGCCGAACAATCCGTCTCAGCTCTGCAATTGATGGTGTAAAAGGGTGGGAAATAAAATAAGCACCATAGCCAGCAGCTTTTGGTGCTTATAAGAAAAGAGTAGAATCAGCAGTCGTTGTTGAGCAACTTTATCCCTCAACCTCATCTTTTAAAGCCTTTCCGGGTTTAAATTTGACAACTTTTTTGGCCGAAATCGAAATAACTTCACCAGTTTTGGGGTTGCGACCCTGCCGTTCTGCCCTGTCAACAACAGAAAATGTTCCAAACCCAACAAGCGACACATCCTCGCCACTCTTCAACGACTCAGAAACAACGGCAATAAAGGCCTTGAGAGCACGATCAGCATCAATTTTTGTAAGATTCGCCTGATCGGCAATTTTCTCTACTAAAGCAGTTTTTGACATAATGACAGGTTTTTTTGAATGATGGAAACAAAAGGTCGGTTTTATCTAGCGTTAGAAACCATAATCAGATGAACCGAAACACTCTTCCTCATGGTTTCAGGAGGGAGCAGGCGTTTGCCAAATGATCTGGGCCGAATTTCCATAAAAAACACAATATTCTCACCTTTTCCAAGCTTATCCTCTGAGTACAGCAAAGAGAATGCTCAGACGCTGGCCATTCAGTATCTTCTGCCAATGCTAAAAAAATCACTTGTTCCATGCGACTCAATCGTTACCCATCCTCTTTCTCCTCAAGTTTGTAGCCCAGCCCTCGCACGGTTTTGATGATATTCCCCGTCTCTCCCAGCTTTTCACGGATTCTCGTTATGTGCGTATCGATAGTTCTTGTGTTGATGTTCTTGTCAATATCCCAGACGTCGCTGAGCAACGACTCGCGTGACTGGGCCTCCCCCTTTCTTTTAAGGAGCGCAACAAGAAGTTTGAACTCCATCAGGGTAAGCACAAGCTCTCTGCCATCCAGAGTCGCAATGTGACGGGCAAGATCGACTTCAAGGCCTGCGGTCTTGAGCACCTCCTGCATTTTACCCCCATGACGCCGATCACGCTTCAGGATTGCACGAATCCGGAGGTTGAGCTCACGGGGACTAAACGGCTTGACAACATAGTCATCAATACCGAGTTCAAATCCGAGAATTCTGTCTATCTCTTCACCTTTAGCCGTAACCATGATAATGGGAATATCCTTGTAGAGCTGATGTTGCCTGATTTGCCGACAGAGTTCAAACCCATCTATACCCGGCAGCATGATATCGAGCAGAACAAGATCAAAACTTTTGCGAGAAAGTTCTTTGAGAGCATCTTCAGCGCTTCCTGAAATATGGCATTTATAGCCAGCTCGATTGAGATTATACTCCACCAGGTGAGCGAGGTCCTGGTCATCCTCAACAACAAGCAACATGGGATCCGACATAACTATTCCATTTAAAATTGTAGACGCTCAACGCAACCAAGTCAAAGACCGCTGTGAATGTACATAAAATTCCAAAACGTTTTCCGAAAGAGCCCTCTTCAGCTCTCTGTTCAGCAATTTTTTTCAGTTTCTTAACACACCTTTAACATACTCTCAACAATTTTTATCCCAATTTTTGATATAAATATAATACAACTCTTTTCATCCCGCATGTTTAACATTATAGGGCCATTCACGCATGATCAAAAAACAATATCTATTTCTTGAAAAATAATGAGAAAAATGGACTTTCCGAATGAGAGCAGTTGTACGTCAGACCTGGGGATCAACAAAAAAAAACTTTCCAACTTTTTGAATATTGCGGTTTCTATTATCATTATGAATCTACGACCCTGGAAAAAATATTATGGAAATACTATTCAGTAAATGGCTTTATGACACATATATTATAATGGCTGAATATGTTTTGGATTTTCAGGAGTTTCTTAAAATAGTTCCTGGTCTGCTTATTTTTCCAATCTCACTCTATCTTGGATTGCAAAAAATAGGCACTAAAGTAAGTGCACGAATCTCGTTTGGAAGTAATCCAATTTCACCATTTTGTATACGGTATGTCGATCTCAGAAATATGAAGGATCGCACTATTGTTGTATATTCAATTTTTGCATCCATCAATGATGATGAGTATTTAGTAGAGTTAAAACGGTGCAACCCTCCATTAATTCTCAAAGCGCATCAGTCAGTTATTGCAGAGATTCCTCCCTACTCTTTCTTGCTTTTAGATGGAAAAAAGTTTGAGATTGATGAGTCTATGAATACAAAAACAACAATATATCTTGAGCTGGCACACAAAACCATCAAAAGTGACACCCTGAACTATCACAAGCCGATAAGCAAGAAACTGAGCAAGTATCGTGTTTTGAAAAATGTTACAAACAATTTTAATGGTATTATTTACGATAAGCATGCCATATATGCCATAACCTACGGCTCAGAATATCGAGTAAAAACCGCAATAATCAATGATTCGGGGACATTCAGTGGAGATTGGAACTTTTCGGTCTTGCAAATCCCGATGAAATCAATGCGAAGTAAAGAGGCAATTGAAGCTGAACTGAATACCATGAAGTTTGGAGATCATGTTGACTGGTTTAAGGTCTATCTGCTTCGCGAGTATGCGTAAAAATACGCGATCAGTTACGTCTCAGAGAAAGATATTCTCGAAAATATGCTTCATAAAAAATTGATGGGAAACCAAGATCTATACCCCGCAGCAGTAACGCTTCGGGGTTGTTTATCGACACAAGGGGTGGTGATTATGAAATGCAGTTCCCTTTAACATTGAAAGCCGACCGAACTTGCGCATCATTAAACGGTTGGCAATTTTTACCGGAAATAAAGTCACCTCCAACTTTTTTCAGAGTCCCATCAAGGGCAGACAACTGGTTGCCAGAACAGTTGAAGTTTCCTTTAACTTTCTTGGGTGCCCCCCCAAGTGAAATCAACTGGTTTGCGGAGCAATCAAAATGCCCCTTGACTTTTTCAGGTGCACACTTGAGCGATGTCAGTTGATTACCATAACAAAGAAAAGCATTAACCTCTTCGGGAGCGCCTTTGAGTGAGGTCAACCGATTCCCTGAACAGTCAAAAATACCATGAACCTTTTTCTGGCTCCACAAAAGAGATGTCAATTGATTGCCAGAGCAATCAACGCTTCCAGCAACTTCTCGAGCTCCACCTTTAAGTGACATCAACTGGTTTCCCTGGCAAGAAAAATCCCCTGCTATACAACAAGGGCCACCTTCCAGAGAGGTGAGTTGATTATTTGAGCAATCAAAATCACCATGAATTTTTTTTGGTACGCCTTTGAGAGTGGCAAGCTGGTTATCTGAACAATCAAAATTCCCACCCACAATATGAGGCGCTCCGTCAAGTGTTGTCAGCTTGTTCCCTGAGCAATTAAAATCTCCCTCAACGACCTCAGGGCTGCCAGAAAGATTTGAATCACAGAGTTCTTCTCTGAGCGATGTCAATTGGTTACCGGCGCAGGAAAAATCACCCATAACAAAAACAGGGCAGCCATCCAGAGTGGTAAGTCGATTATCTGAACAGTCAAAATCACCATTAACCTCTTCAGGAGCACCGTCAAGTGATTGCAAAAGATTCCCGGAGCAATTAAAATTGCCTTTAATTTTTCTTGGCCCCCCCTCAAGTGTTGTGAGTTGGTTACCTGAACAATTGAAATCTTTTACTTTTTCCGGGCAGCCTGATAGTGACGTTAAACCCTTGTTTGAACAATCGATATGCTCTTTTGCATCACAAATGCCCATAACATCTGCAAAAGTCACTTGTGCTGATTTTTTCTCCATGATGAATATCTCCTTTGTAAATGACAGTTATCAAACAATAACACCATTTGATTTGTTAAAATTATCCTGTTGCCATTAAGGTAAGAGAACGGCACATGAAATGACTGTTGTCCAGAGACCGTTTTCGCCCTCTGCTGTTGCAGTGATATTGTAGGAATTAATAATTTTATGGCTCATTTTGTAAATACCTTCGCGTTCATCCCAATCTTTATTTGGATCAAACTCAATACCG
Source organism: uncultured Chlorobiaceae bacterium (assembly GCA_903915955.1). GTDB lineage: Bacteria > Bacteroidota > Chlorobiia > Chlorobiales > Chlorobiaceae > Chlorobium. The sequence continues at coordinate 6,750 of CAIWUU010000077.1, forward strand.
AGAGTGGTCGCAAGCATTGTTGCAGCAAGGTCTTCAGCGTATTCACCCGACTGTTCGGCAGATTCCCCATAAGGATGGTGTTCAGAGAGATAGCCATACTGTGTAGCGTCTGCAGGGATCGCAACACCCACAGAGGCCGCAATAAGCCTGTTATATTCATTGGTTGAATTACGGGCCAGGACCGCAAAGGTGATCTGCCCCGGAGAGAGCAGCTTTAAACCCTCTTCGACGCTGATCCGCTCGCAGTGAGGCGGAAAAATACTTGATACCGTAACCAGATTGCATTTTTCAATTTGAGCATCTCTCAAGGCAAGCTCAAATGAAGAGAGGCATTCTTTATGCCTTCCCACGCCTTTGGTAAAAAAAACTTTTGATGGAACAAATGACAATGGTGTATCTCCGGGTTAATTTTTTAAAGAATTACAGATGTATACCATCTATCAAGAACAAACCGATCTTCAGAAAAAAGATAGAAAACCTGATATAAAGGGATTATTACAATTATGTTAAATAATCGAAAAAAGAAAAATATAACTTAAGCCTTATCATAATCAACTCTATCCGACAAAATCACCATAAATCGCACAATAAGAGATTGTATCACAGCTATTTTCAATAAATTTTTCATACTTGTAACAGAAGCGCCATTGCTTGCTATTGTTTAAGCCTATAGATTGCGGAACGTAAAAAGTTGCTCTCTACTCTATCCGACTGTCACAAAAAAATGTTGCAAGAAAACACAACTATAGTCAGCTTTATGTCAGAACGCCCTGTTCATACACTTATAAAAGAACTCTCCCTGATTCTTGTTCAACTCTCCGACAAGGTTGTTGGAAATTTTCTTGATGCCCTTCATGCCGTTAAACATCATGATGAAAAGGGGGCACGCCAAATCAGAATGCTTGATAATGAAATTGACGTGGACGAGGTCATCCTTGAAGAGCGTTGTATGGCATTTCTTGCCACACAACAGCCCGTAGCAAAAGATCTTCGCGCAATTGTCTCCATCATAAAAATCAATGATGACCTGAAGCATATCGGAGCCTTGGCCGTACATATTATTGACCGTATGCCAGAAATCAGCCCCGAGATGCTCGAATCATTTGAATTTGAAAATATTGCCATACATGCTGGTGAGATGGTTAAAAAGTCTATTGAAGCATTTCTCAACAAAGACAGCATTCTTGCCAGACGTGTCAGTGAAATGGATGAAATCATTGATTCCATACACCGAAAGGTCTTTAAGAGGGTTACCTCACTCATGAAAAACCAGAATTCGGATGTTGATGAGCTCATAACAGCTTTGAGCATCTCAAGGTATATCGAACGTATGGCTGATCATGCCGCACGAATAGCCAATGAAGTGGTTTTTCTTGTAACTGGGGAAATTATACGGCACACGGAGTGGTCTTATGAGTACTTGATAACTTCTTCGCGTGATTGAGTAGTTACAGAGTGCACAAATAAAATATCCTGAACTTTTTGATGGTTGTTATGCAGACAGAAGATGAGGCGAACATGAATGATAAGGCTCTTCAAAATTTTACTGACACATCTTTCTATGTGAACAGGGAGCTAAGCTGGATCTCTTTCAATCAAAGGGTGTTAAACGAGGCTCTTGATCCTGAAGCACATCCACTTTTGGAACGCGTAAAATTCATCTCGATTTTCAGCTCTAACCTCGATGAATATTTCATGATCCGCGTAGCCGGTATTGAAGAGCAATATGAGGCTGGAATTCAGGAACGCACAATTGACGGCTATACTCCTGTTGAGCAGCTTGACAAGATTCGCGCTATGGTTCAGCAGCAGCTCATCCAGAGAAACGAATGTTTTTATCACGATCTTCTGCCTGCGCTGCAACGTGAGGGGATAGAGTTCCTTCGGATCTCCGAACTCTCAACAACACAACAACGGGCGTTAAGTCTCTATTTCCGCAAGGAGATCTATCCGATACTGACCCCGCTGGCTTTCGATACTGGCCACCCCTTTCCCTTTATGTCAAATCTTTCTCTCAACCTTGCCATTGAGCTGGAGGATGAAGAGAGCAAAGCATTGAAATTTGCCCGAGTGAAGGTGCCAGGCATCCTGCCCAGACTTCTCCGGCTAAACGGGATCAAGGGCTTTCATGATGATGAAGGGGTCATTCGATATATCTGGATAGAAGATCTCATTGAGAGTAATCTTGCGCACCTCTTCCCCAAAATGAGGATTGTACAATCGCATCCCTTCAGATTGATTCGTAATGCGGATATTGAAATTGAAGAGGATGAGGCGGGCGATCTGCTGAAAACCATTGAGCGAGGAATCCGGTCACGCCGCTACGGGAAGGTTGTACGGCTTGACATCACACCATCTATGCCTCTTTCCGTGAAAGAACTGCTCATGAAAAATCTTGGCGTCGCTCCCCGAAATGTCTATGAGATCAATGGCGCACTTGGATTTGGCTGCCTCATTGATCTTTTAAAAATTCAACGACCTGAACTGAAAGATGAACCGTTTGTACCCTCGAATCGGATTGAAGAGGAATTTGGGGACGATATTTTCAGAGCAATACGTACTAAAGATCGCCTTCTCTACCACCCTTATGACTCGTTTCAGCCTGTTGTCGATTTTATTCACCAGGCGGCTCTTGATCCTGACGTTCTCTCGATAAAACAGACACTCTACAGAGTGGGAAGCAACTCCCCTATTGTCAAAGCCTTGATGAAGGCCGCCGAAGCTGGTAAACAGGTGTCTGTGCTTGTGGAACTCAAGGCAAGATTTGACGAAGGGAACAACATCATCTGGGCAAGGGCGCTTGAAGATGTGGGAGCACATGTTGCCTACGGCCTGCCGGGAGTGAAAACCCATGCAAAACTGACCATGGTTGTGCGACGTGAACAACTAAAACTAAAACGGTATCTCCACCTCGGCACTGGTAACTACAATCCTGCAACGGGCAAGCTCTATACCGATTACAGTTTGTTCACTACCAACGAACAGCTTGCCAACGATGTTGCAGAGGTTTTCAACGCTTTGACCGGATACTCAAAACATATCGCATACAGAAAACTGCTTGTCTCACCGATCAACACTCGCCTAAGGATTATTGAGATGGTTGAGCGTGAAGTCGAATGGAGCCAAAAGGCAAAATCCGGAAGAGTAATCATGAAAATGAACTCTCTGGTTGATCCAAAAACCATCCGGGCACTCTACAAAGCATCCTGTGAAGGGGTGCAAATTGACCTTCTTGTACGGGGGATATGTTGCCTGAAGCCAGGCATTCCCGGAGTGAGCGACAACATTCGGGTCATCAGCGTCATCGGGCGTTTTCTTGAACACAGCAGAGCGTACTACTTTCATAATGGAGGAAAAGAGGAGCTTTATCTTGGCAGTGCTGATATGATGCCGAGAAATCTTGATGATCGGATTGAAACACTTTTTCCGGTCTTTGATAAAACGTTGATTAAAGTTGTTCTCTCAGACATTGAACTGCTTTTGAGTGATAATGTCAAAGCATGGCAGATGAATTCCCTGGGCATACACTCGAAAATTAACAATGACTCCCCGCCAGTAAACAGTCAGAATCTCTTTATCCGCCGATCTGCTTCAGGGAAATCGTGAAAATAATGGCTCATGCATAGACTCTCAAACAGCGCACTCTGTTTTGGAAATAATCTGATGTGGCTGCATCAACGAAAGCATCCCCATCTGGAGCAACTGCTTGATACTGCAAAGACGGTTACTCTTGATCACTCCTCAAAAGTTCTTATCCTCAGCGACCTGCACATGGGCAATGGCGGCAGACTTGATGAGTTCCGAAGGAATGCCGAATTGGTTAAAAGTATGCTCGAAGGCTATTATCAGCCAGAACAATACAGTCTCGTGCTGAACGGAGATATAGAGGAGCTGCTGAAGTTTCCTCTGGCAAGCATTGAGTCACAATGGAGTGATTTTTACGACCTGTTTAAAACATTTGAGCAGAATGGCTTTTTCTGGAAAACCTATGGAAACCATGACGCACCATTGCTTCATGAAAAAAATTACAGGCTTGCATCATCACTGACTGAATCAGTGAAATTCAAATATGGTGAGGAGACTCTTCTGCTTTTTCATGGCCATCAGGCATCGGTCTTTATGTGGGAGACATTTCCCGTTGTCAGCCGTGCCGCAATCTTTTTTCTTCGCTACATTGCCAAACCTGCCGGTATCAAAAACTTTTCGGTTGCCCACAACAGCCGACGACGATTCGCCGTTGAAAAATCGATTTATGAGTTTTCAAATCGCGAAAAAATTGTCTCCATCATAGGCCATACCCACCGACCGCTGTTTGAATCTCTTTCCAAAGTGGATTATCTGAACTACAAGATCGAAGATCTTTGCCGGATGTACCCTGCGGCTGAAGGCGAACATCGTACCGCAATCAAAAAGCAGATGGAGTCGATGAAAATTAAACTTGCAGCCTGCTACAGGCAAGGAAAAAAGATCGGTCTGCGCAGTGGCATTTATCACAACCTCACTATCCCAAGCCTCTTTAACTCTGGTTGCGCCATTGGAAAACGAGGCATCACGGCCCTTGAAATCGAGGGGAACACAATAAGGCTTGTCGGCTGGTATAACGGCAAAGAGAGCCAAAAATTTGAGAGTGACAGGGATAATCGGCCAATGGAGCTCAGCTCAACCGGCTTTTCGAGAATTGTTCTGAATGAAGACTCTCTTGATTATATTTTTTCCCGTCTTCATCTGCTGGCCTGAATATAACAGCTTCTCTTTTGGATGACCAAAACAAAAAGCGTAACTGATGAGCTGCTCTTATAAGCCACATTAGTGTTGTTCTTTTTCAGTGTACACTTCTCAGAAACGTTAATCCGATTCTTAACAAAGATTTAACATAGCGAATATTTTAACGGCTCAAGTATTGTTGTATAATCGAGTATGCAAAAATTCACAGCAACAGCAATTTTGACTCGCTCTCATCCGGTGTGAGGCAGGTTCTGCTGATAATGAAGATAGTTATGATCAAACAGTCAAAGCTCCATTCCCTATGCAAAAAAAACAAAACGTGCTTTTTCTCTGTACCGGCAACTCCTGTCGGAGCCAGATGGCCGAAGGGTTACTTCGCCACCTTGCTGGTGAGCGCTTCGAAGCGTTGAGCGCAGGACTTGATCCTGGTAATCAAGTCCATCCTTTGGCGATACAGGTTATGATGGAAATTGGTATTGATATCAGCGCTCAAAAACCGAAAGCTGTAGACCTCTACCTTGGCAGAACAATGATTCACTACCTGATGATTGTGTGTAACAAGGCTCAGTCAACCTGCCCGAGGGTCTGGCCAGGGCTTCCAAATGAAAAACGTTATTACTGGCCAGTCAATGATCCAGCAGTGAGTTCCGGCTCAAGAGAAGATCAGTTGAGCGTTTTCCGTGATGTGCGTGACGAACTGGAGGAGAAAATAACCTCATGGCTTAATGAATTGATTCATGATGCAGAACCCATCATACTAATCTGAAAGTGGCTCCGATGGCTGCTGGAACTGCACTGGAGCGTCGGCAATTTTTCTGAAGAGCCTCATCTGGAACAAATGCGGAAGCCAGTTCAGCAACAAAGTAGCAAGCGACTCCCATAAGGAAACCCACGCTACAATGGTCAGCCCTTCGGCAAAAAACTTGTCAAGAAAGGATGGGTTACCCTCTTCCAAAAACAGATGATTAACCCAGAGTGAGAGCCCAAGAATAACAATGCCGATAATGAGTAAAATTATTGAAGTTCTCAGCATTTTATTCATTGCGGTATGCTCTCGCTCTCGCTGATATATAAAAAATTTATGGACACTGGTGCGTACACGCAGCATAAACTCTTCGGAAGGAAAATGCTCAAACATAAACCTGACAACGAAGTCCGTACGACCAATTTCAGTCACACAATCAGTCAGATAATACACCAGATCTTCATCAAGATCCTTTTTATGATATGGCGCTATTTTATCGAAATTTTCATACAGATCCTCAACACGCCGTGCAGAGACATCAATAATAACGCGACCATCAGTCGTATGTTCGTACCGATCCAATATTCTTTTTTTCACAAGTTCTTTTCCTGCTTTAGATTACTTTGCAACGTCAGTTATACGAAATAATATCGAGATCATCGTTATTGTAATTTATAATGAGTTGCAAAAAAGCGCGATGAAAGCCATGCAATTGCTGATTTCACAGGATTGTTGCATAATCGTAACAATTTCTCAACACTATTTTGTTTTTGTTACTTTTCATTGTTGAGAGCACAACTGAAAACTCAGGAAAAGCAAAAAATATACGCGAGAAGCATGCGATAACGAAATAGTTATGCATCAACTAAAGGTTATAGATAAAGTTGACTGGTCTAAGGCATATCTGCTTCGCAGAGTATGCGTAAAATCAATAAAAAACAGTACAAATATCCCTTATCAACCAAAAAAATATGATGAGAATAAAATTATCCGGGATAACGTGGCAATTGCCACTCATGATGGCCTTCCTCTTGCTTTCAGCATGGAGTGATTCAGTTGGTGCCAGAAAAAAAGGAGATGCTTCTCTTCGGAACATTGAGACGATAGTGGTGATCTATGCAGAAAACCGAAGTTTTGATAATCTGTATGGGCTGTTTCGCGGGGCAAATGGTATTTTTAAAAAGGCAAATGGAAAACCAAATAATGTTAACGATTTCAGACAAGTCGACCGGGATGGGGTTACTCCTTTTGCAAAGCTTCCGTCAGTGTGGAATTCTTCGCCTGCATCAGGCAATAATAACGTGAGCTTTATCAAGGATTTGCCAAATAAGCCATTCCGAATTGATGCTCAACCTGGAGTTGTACCAGGCGGCATCATGCCAGACAAAGCCACCCCGGATTTAGTGCACCGGTTTTACAACAACCAGATGCAGATACATAATGGTAAAAATAACATGTTTGCAGCATGGTCGGATGCTGGTGGTTTGACAATGGGTTATTACGATGGTTCTGTTATGCAACTATGGAAATTGGCACAAAAGTACACATTGGCTGATAATTTTTTTATGGGTGCTTTTGGAGGATCATTTCTGAACCATTTCTGGCTGATTGCGGCATCTACTCCAACCTACCCTGGCGCACCAGAAAATCTCAAAAGTAACGTTGACAAAAGCGGCGTGAAGCTCACTCTTGCTGAACACTCTCCTCTCTGCGCAACAACCGGCAAGGCTGTTTATGTTGCAGATCAAGCACTGACTCCTGATGGCTATGCGGTAAATACGATGCAACCAACCTATCAACCCAGTGGAATACCTCCAGCTCCGAATGGAAATACACAACTTGCTGACTTGACAAAAAAACCTCTTCCCCCTCAAGAGTTCACAACTATCGGCGATGCATTGAGTGCAAAGGGAGTAAATTGGATATGGTATGCAGGAGCTTGGAATGAGGCTTTGAATAATCGCAATGTGATCAATAACAGTGCCAGCTCAAATTTTCAGCCGCACCACCAACCATTCAATTATTTTAAACGATTTGATCCAACAACAACTGAGGGGGCTCTTGAACGAAAACTGCATCTGAAGGATTACTCAGATTTACAGGAAGATATTGCCGCAGGTACGTTACCTGCCGTTGTTTTTTACAAGCCTCAGGGTAATCTCAATCAGCATCCGGGCTATGCAGACGTGATGTCGGGAGATGCCCATATTGCAACAGTTATCCATGAGTTACAAAAAAGTCCTCAATGGAAAAAGATGGCAATCATTGTAACTTATGATGAAAACGGTGGTTTCTGGGACCATGTTGCCCCTCCAAAAGCCGATCGATGGGGGCCAGGCACACGTATTCCAGCCATTATTATATCACCCTATGTCAAAGCTCATTTTGTTGATCATACCTTGTACGACACAACATCTATCCTGAAATTTATAACAAAGCGGTTTGAGCTTGAGCCTTTACCAGGAGTTCGACCACAAGTGGGTGACTTGACCAACGCATTTCAATAGAACATCTCACAAGCAAACATGAAACTCAAAGATACCAGCAAAGTTCTTTTTTATATGTTTTATAATAATGAATTAACGGTATACCGCAAAACAAAGGGCTTCCTCTTCCGATAGCCCTTTGTTAAATTTTCACCTGATTGCAACAGTCACGGAGGTGTTCGCATGACGTGAAATAAATCTGTGTGATGATGTAGGGATGAAATTATGAAATGCAGTTCCCTTTAACATTCAAAACAGCTCGGACTTGCGCATCATGAAACGGTTGGCAATTTTTACCGGAAATAAAGTCACCGCCAACTTTTTTCAGAGTCCCGTCAAGGGCAGATAACTGGTTGCCAGAACAGTTGAAGTTTCCTTTAACTTTCTTGGGGGCCCCTTCAAGTGAAATCAACTGGTTTGCGGAGCAATCAAAATGCCCCTTGACTTTTTCTGGTGCACACTTGAGTGATGTCAGTTGATTACCATAACAAAGAAAAGAATTTACCTCTTCAGGAGCGCCCTTGAGTGAAGTCAACCGATTCCCTGAACAGTCAAAAACACCATGAACCTTTTTCTGGCTCGATAAAAGAGAGGTCAATTGATTGTCCGAGCAATCAACGCTTCCAGAAACCTCTCGAGCTCCACCTTTAAGTGACGTCAACTGGTTTCCTGAGCAAGAAAAATCACCAGCTATACAACAAGGGCCACCTTCCAGAGTGATCAGTTGATTATTTGAGCAATCAAAATCACCATGAATTTTTTTTGGTGCGCCTTTGAGAGTGGCAAGCTGGTTATCTGAACAATCAAAATTCCCGCCAACAATATGAGGCGCGCCCTCAAGTGTTGTGAGCTTGTTCCTTGAGCAATTAAAATCTCCCTCAACAACCTCAGGACAGCCAGCAAGATTTGAATCACAGAGTTCTCCTCTGAGTGATGTCAATTTGTTACCGGCACAAGAAAAATCACCCATAACAAAAACAGGGCTTCCATCAAGAGTGGTCAGTCGATTATCTGAACAGTCAAAATCACCATGAACCTCTTCAGGTGCACCCTCAAGTGATTGCAAGAGATTCCCGGAGCAATTAAAATCCCCTTTAATATTTTTTGGTGCACCCTCAAGTGTTGTGAGTTTATTCCCTGAACAATTGAAATCCTTTACTTTTTCCGGACAACCAGACAGTGAGGTTAATCCCCTGTTTGAGCAATCGATATGATCTTTTGCATCATAACAACCCATAACATCAGCAAAAGTCACTTGTACTGCTTTTTCCTCCATGATGAATATCTCCTTCAGTAAATGACAGTTATCAAGCGATAACGTAAAAATAAAGTTTTTTGTCTCTTAAGTGGGGCTTTCTGAACAAAGCCTCGTTTTAAAAACACCTCGACGGCAGGGCAAATCTGGCCTCTATACACAAATCCCCTAATCGCTGTAATTTTTGCTTCAAGAGGCTGTGTCGCCCATTTATCGCCATCAAAAACGACACG